>CAXFGY010000028.1:0-12071 GCA_964002605.1 uncultured Candidatus Marinamargulisbacteria bacterium | reverse complement strand
GTATCTTTAAATGGATCTCCTACAGTATCACCAGTAACTGCAGCTTTATGTGAATCAGAGCCTTTACCTCCATGTTTTCCTGAAGCTTCAATATATTTTTTTGCATTATCCCAAGCACCTCCTGCATTATTTAACATAATCGCTAAGGTAAACCCAGTCGTTAAGACACCCGTTAACAAACCCATAACGCCTGGAACACTAAAAATTAAACCCACTACAATCGGGGCCAAAATAGCCAATAAAGAAGGAACCAACATTGCTCTCAATGATCCAGCTGTAGATATTTCAACACATTTTGCATATTCTGGCTTACCTTTTCCTTCTAAAATACCTGGAATTTCTCTAAATTGTCGTCGAACCTCTGTCACCATAGCCGCTGCTGCGCGACCCACAGCTGAAATAGTTAAAGAACAAAAAACAAATGCTAACATTGCACCTATAAAAATCCCACTTAAAAATTTAGGATTAATAATATTGACTTCAAAAATATGTACAATCGCAGCTATATTAAGCTGATCAATAGAAATAATACCGCGATTATAATCCATAAGATCAGGTTGATTCGTAAATGCATAATCTCCTATTTGATGAAACCCTTCACCCGCTAAATTACTTAACCATTGCTTAATCGAATCCAAATAAGTTGCTATCAAAGCCAAGGCTGTTAAACCTGCAGAACCAATTGCAAACCCTTTACCTGTTGCTGCAGTTGTATTTCCCAAAGAATCTAACGCGTCTGTTCGTTCACGTACTTCAGAAGGCAATTCAGCCATTTCAGCATTCCCTCCTGCATTATCTGCAATAGGTCCAAAAGCATCTGTAGCAAGTTGTATTCCTAAAGTTGACAACATTCCAATCGCAGCAAATGCTATTCCATAAATACCTCGGGTTAATTCAACAAATCCACCAGAAAAACCAAAAGCCGCAATAATTCCAATAACAATTACAATTACAGGGATCCCAGTTGACATCATTCCAGTTGCTATCCCACTTAATATATTTGTTGCAGCACCTTCTTCAGACGCAGCTGCAATCGCTTGTGTTGGTTTATATGTATCCGAAGTATAATATTCAGTTACCTGCCCAATAATAATCCCAGCCAATAACCCTGTAATCACACTACCAAAAATACCCCATGAAATAATACCTTGACTCGCTAAAAATGCGACACATGCCAAAATCAAAACTGAAGACAAACCAGTACCTAGCAACAAGGAGTGCAACAACTCTTTTTGAGTCGCACCTTCCTTTGTTCGAACAAAGAAAATTCCAATCAACGAACAAAAAACGCCTAATCCAGCGACTACCATAGGTGAAATAATGGCATTAATTCCCATCTCAGAATGCTTAAGTGCCAAAGATGCACCCAGAGCAGTAGCAGCTAAAATTGAACCGCCATAAGATTCATATAAATCTGCTCCCATTCCAGCCACATCACCAACATTATCGCCAACATTATCTGCAATAGTAGCAGGGTTACGGGGATCATCTTCTGGAATACCTGCTTCAACTTTACCAACCAAATCAGCGCCAACATCTGCTGCTTTAGTATAAATACCACCGCCCACTCTTGCAAATAAAGCCATTACTGAAGCGCCCATCGCATATGTTAACAACCCTGAAGTTAACGAAACCATTTTTAACTGTTGAAACGCATTACCCAAAACAAGCGTTGAAGTAAAAGACGTCCCTAATTTATCTGCGATTGAAGCACCTAAACCAAAAATATTATGATCATAACAATAGTTTAAAATAAGAAACCATACAGAAATATCCAACAAGCCAATTCCAACAACTAACAAACCCATAATTGCACCACCACGAAATGCAATTGTTAATCCTTGATTAAGTGAATTCTGACAAGCTGAAGCAGTACGTGCAGATGCATTTGTAGCTGTTTTCATTCCTAAATAACCACAAACACCTGACCAAAAACCGCCACTTAAAAAAACAAACGGAACAAAAGGACTTTGTACACCCATTTTTGCCAAAATGAACAAAATAATAAATAGAATCACAAAAACAATCGTTATGACTCGATACTGCTTTTTCAAATAGGCCATCGCACCTTCTTTAACATATCCTGCAATTTCAATCATTCGATCATTTCCTTCAGAAGCACTCATTAATTTCTTAAAAAACAAACGTGCTATAAATAATCCAACTAACGCAGAAACAGGGGCTATCCACCAAATTTGAGGAATTATACTCATCATAACTATTAAACTCCTTTATCTATTAACTTATTTTTATAAACAATAAACTTAAAAAATTAAATATTAACCTAAAAATATATTATGGTTAATAATCAAAATAATTACAAGATATTTTATAAAAAGTTTCTTTTAATCTAACTTATAAAGAAAAATTTTCTCCTAAATAAAATTTTCTAGCAATCGGTGAATTAACAATATCCTCTGAATGGCCTGAAATTGCTAATTGACCTCGATAAATTAAATAAGCACGATCTGTAATATCCAATGTTTCCCGAACATTATGATCTGTAATAATTATACCTAAACCCTTAGCTTTTAACCGTTTAATAATCTCTTGAATATCATGAATTGCAATCGGATCAATCCCTGCAAAAGGTTCATCCAATAAAATAAATGAAGGTGCTGTTGCTAAACACCTCATAATTTCAACACGACGCTTTTCACCCCCTGATAATTCTACACATTTTGTATATCGAAGATGCGTAATTCCCATCTCATCCAATAATAACTCTAATTGTTTTTCATATTGATCTTTAGGAAAAACATTAATCAACTCCCATAAAATATAAATATTTTCTTCAACCGTTAATTTTTTAAACACAGACGATTCTTGCGGCAAATACCCCAGTCCTTTTTGAGCACGACGATACATTGGAAGTCGTGAAATATCATGCCCATCAAGAAAAACTTTACCTGAATTAGGCCGAATTAAACCCGTAATCATATAAAAAATGGTTGTTTTACCAGCACCATTCGGACCTAGCAAACCCACAACTTCTCCCTTTTCCATTGTTAAACTTACACTATCTACCACACAACGTGATCGATATTTTTTAACAAGATCCTGTGTTTTAATCACAATACTTATGTTTATTTAGCCACACCATAAGCCCGCATTTCCCGAATAACAGAAACCTTTATTTCACCTGGATAATCCATTTCACTTTCTATTTGCTTTGCAATATCAAATGCAATCTTATTCGCACATTTATCATCAACATCCTCGGGACTTACAATAACACGAACTTCTCTACCCGCTTGAATTGCAAATGACTTTTCAACACCATCATAAGAATTTGCAATAGCCTCTAAGTTTTGTAAACGCTTAATATAACTATCAATCGATTCACTTCGTGCACCAGGTCGAACAGACGAAATAGCATCTGCCATCATTACTAAAATAGCTTCGATCGTATCTGGGGGCTCCTCTTCATGATGCGCCATAATACAATTTAAAATTTCTGAAGATTCACCATTTTTCTTGCAAACATCTCTACCTAAAACAGTATGAGATCCTTCTTGTTCAAAATCCAATGCTTTACCAATATCATGAAGCATTCCACCCCGCTTTGCTAATTCAACATTTACACCAAGCTCTGCCGCCATCGCTCCAGCAATATGTGCAGTTTCTAATGAATGATACCAAATATTTTGACCGTAACTATGTCTATAATATAATTTACCCATTAATTCAATAATTTCAGGCTGAAATTGTTGTCCTAATTTATCTGCAACTTCTTCGCCTCGCTGAATTGTGATTTCACGTAACTCTTCTTTAGCATTTGCCACAGCTTCTTCAACACGTGCGGGTTGAATACGACCATCTTTAATTAAATTAGATAATGCAATTCGAGCAATTTCACGACGAATGGGATCAAATGCTGAAATAATGACAGTGCCTGGAGAATCATCAATAATAACATCAACTCCTGTTACCGCTTCAAAAGCACGAATATTTCGTCCTTCACGACCAATTACACGCCCTTTCATATCATCATCAGGTAATTGAACCGTCGCAGTAGTAACTGTACGCACATGATCAACAGCTGTACGTTGAATCGCATCTGTGACAATTTCCTTAGCACGATGATTAGCAATTTTTTTAGCTTGATCTTCTAAATTTTTAATCATTTCACTCACTTTTTGTCGCGATTCCTGTTCTACATTAGCCAACAACTGTTTTTCTGCTTCTAATTTAGACATCCCCGCAACAGATTCCAACTTAGCAGATAAACTGCTAAGTAATTCTTCATGTTTAGTTTTAAGCAACTTTACTCGAGAGAAATCATCCTCTAATTTATCTTCTGTCTGTTGAATTGAGTTTCTTTTATCTTCCAATTGCTGTTCTTTCTGCATCAAACGCTTTTCTACTTCTGTAATTGAGTTTTGTCTTAACTTAATTTCATCTTCAGCTTCTTTTTTTAATTTAGAAGTCATCGAATAAGCATCACGCTCTGCCTCTTTAATAATACGCTGACCGTCTTCTTTCGCTTTACTTAATTGTTTAGTAACATTTTCTTCTAATGAAACAATACTTTTTTTATAAATAATTCGACGAATTACAATTGTACCAATCGAACCCAATAATCCCCCAGCTATTAGCCAAGCTACAGTCATTACTGTCATGATTTAACCAGCTCCTTTGCTTTAAGCTCTTGCTGATTTGATCCTCCAGATATAACAGGTTCTTGATCACTTTTCTGAGGATTTACCTTATGCTTAATTTTTGTTTCAATTTCAGCACAAAGAGACTCATTTTCTTTTAAAGATTTTTTAGCAGCTTCACGACCTTGTCCTAAACGCTGTTCATTATAAGAATACCATGTACCACTTTTCTCAATAATATCAAAATTAACCCCTAAATCAATTAAATCCCCTTCATATGAAATCCCTTTACCAAATTCAATTTCAAGTTCAGTAAATTTAAAAGGTGGCGAGACTTTATTTTTAACAATTTTAATTTTAGACTTAATCCCTACGATATCAACGCCTTGCTTCAAAGACTCTATGCGACGAATATCAATCCGTATTGATGAATAAAACTTTAATGCTCGTCCTCCTGGAGTGGTCTCTGGGTTACCAAACATCACCCCCAGTTTTTCACGAATTTGATTGACAAAAATAACGATACAGTTTGATTTATTTACAATTGCTGTCAGCTTACGCAAAGCCTGAGACATTAAACGAGCCTGCATTCCCATTTGAGCATCCCCCATATCTCCTTCTATTTCTGATTTTGGAACCAACGCTGCAACTGAATCAATAATAATCATATCAATTGCATTAGAACGAACTAATGTTTCAGCAATTTCTAACGCCTGTTCACCATAATCAGGCTGAGACAAAAACATATTATCAATATCAATGCCTATTGCCTGTGCATAAGTTGAATTTAAAGCATGTTCAGTATCTATGTAAGCACAAGTTCCCCCTGCTTTTTGAACAGAAGCAACCGCATGAAGTGCTAAAGTTGATTTACCTGAAGACTCTGGCCCATAAATCTCTATAATACGTCCTTTAGGATACCCCCCAATTCCTAATGCCAAATCTAAGGATAACGCACCTGAAGAAATTACACTTAAATCAATTAAAGGAGACGCTCCCAACTTCATAATTGACCCTTTTCCATGAGTCTTCTCTATCTGTGTAATTGCAAATTCCAAAGACTTTAATTTATTTTCATCAGTTTTTACACCGTTTACTTTTTTTTCTTTCATTTTATTAATTAATCGCGCTAACAAATGCTAACACAAAATCCTCCTTTTTTAAAAATTATATACTTAAAAATTCTTCCATAACAGGCATTTCTTTTTTATCATATAAAACCAAATATGTTTTTAAATATGTTAGGGCAGTATAAAGAATTTTTTGTTTTACTTGTTCATTGTCTCCTTCAAACGGAACAAGCTTAACAATAATATGATCTGAGAATTGAAAGCCTAGTCCAAATTGAGATTGTCCTGGCACATTATACACCACACAATATAAAGACGCTCTTATCCGTTTTTTAATACCATTTAATAATGCCTTAACCATTAACTTTGGATCTTTAGATTGGTTTTTTACAATAGCCGGAGAAACACCCATCAACTGAACATAAGATAATGGATGATGACAATACAACGCACCAAGTAAAAATTGATCACTACCTGTGATACTAATCAATACATCAGTAACCGCATTATAAGTTGACCCTTCAGCAATAGCTAAAGTTAAATGATGTTTCTGAAACAAATAAGAAATTGACTGCTTCAGCCTAGGTAAAGCTGTAATAGTTGCTGTATCTAACTCACTTTGAAATATTACCACGCTACACACTCCTAATTTAACAGAGTCTTAAAAACGAGTAATAAAAGTTAAGTTGTGGCTCCAGTTAACGCTGTAGCTAATTGCTTTAAACGCTCAACTTTGTTTAATGATTCCCAACTAAACTCAACATCATCTCGCCCAAAATGCCCATACGCTGAAGTCAAACTAAATATAGGTCGTTTTAAATCTAAATCTCGAATAATCGCTTCTGGCGTTAATTCAAAGCAATCTCGAATCAACCGAACAATTGCATCATTTGAAATAACACCTGTTCCAAATGTATCAACAAAAATTGACACAGGCTCAGCAACACCTATTGCATATGCCAACTGAATTTGTATCTCCTCAGCAATTTCCGCCGCAACTATATTTTTAGCAACATATCTTGCCATATATGCGCCCGAACGATCTACTTTAGTCGGATCTTTACCTGAGAAAGCACCCCCGCCATGACTTGCCCAACCACCATATGTATCCACAATAATTTTACGTCCTGTTAAGCCCGCATCTCCATGAGGACCACCAATCACAAAACGTCCTGTTGGGTTAATCAAATATTTGGTTTGTGAACTCAACATCTCCTCTGGTATCACTACCCTAATCACACGTTCCACCATATCAGCTTCAATCTGCTGATGACTGACATCCGGTGCATGCTGAGTGGAAATAACAACCGTATCAACACCTACAGGAACACGTCCATCATATTTAACAGTCACCTGAGCTTTTGCATCTGGACGTAAATAAGTTAATTCATTATTTTTCCTTACAGAAGATAAATGTCTTAAAAGCTTATGAGACAAATCAATTGGTAAAGGCATATAAGTTGGCGTTTGTTTGCATGCATAACCAAACATAATACCTTGATCACCTGCACCAACCTCTTGATATAACCCTTCCCCTTTATTTACCCCTTGTGCAATATCAATCGACTGCTCATGAAGCGAAGATAAAACTGCACAACTTTCATGTTCAATCCCATAATCCGAATCAGTATAACCGACCTCTTTTAATACTTTTCGAACAATACGCTGAACTGGGATATCTGCTTTTGTTGTAACTTCGCCACCAACAACCACCAAACCTGTTGTTGTAAATGTTTCAGCAGCAACACGACTCTCAGGGTCTTCAGTTAAAGCTGCATCTAATACAGCATCCGAAATCTGATCACATAATTTATCTGGGTGACCTTCTGAAACTGACTCTGATGAAAACAAATAAGTCATAATAAAAATATATTATCACAAAAATAAAAAATATAAAAACAATCAAAAGCGTGACAAAAAAAAAATAAACCATTAACCTAACGTGTAGTTAACTATGATTAGTATTTTCTATGATTTTGAAACTTCATCACGTGATCCTTTAGGTCAAATTTTATCCTATGCATTTATTGCAGTTGATAAACACTATACAATCACCGAAGAATTAAATGGGCTCATTAAAGTCAATCGAACCCAACTACCCGAAATTGATGCCATTTTAACCAACAAACTCAATATTGATGAACTCAACAATTCAGGCCATACCGATTATGAAGCAGCGAAAATTATTTATCACTTTCTTGAAAAACAATGTAAACAATATAACAATGTCACTTTAGCAGGGTTTAATAGCAACCAATTTGACCTCACATTTTTACGCAATTTACTCATTAGCTATGGATTTAACCCTTATTTTAAAGGAAAGTTACACAATAAAGATGTATTACATTTTGCACAATTTATCGCATTTCAACATCCAGATCAATTTCCATGGATCCGAACTGAATCAGAAAAATCAACCTACTACTCCTTTAAATTAGAAGATCTAGCAACAACATTTGGTATATTAACCGAATCACAAACCCATAATGCCCGCGACGATGTATTATTAACGATCAACTTAATTCAAACACTTGAAACAACTTTTGAAACACCCTTTCATACATTTGAACCGACACAGTTCATCCAAGACCCAATCTTTCAAGGGCCGCTCGAAGTTGGCAAACAAAAAGTACGCCACTATACCCAAGGTGATGAACTATTAAAAAAATTCACCTACCGGTATTTCGTTAAAATAGCCTCACTCGGAAAAGCCTATTTACTAATTGATTTATCTCATTATGAAACATTACTTAATCAAGATTCCCCAAGTAATGACGATAAAATAAATTGCTTACGCTATATTAACCCCAATAAAGCCTTTTTCATCTTTGAACCCTTAATTGAAGAAGAACGTTTATTTTACTCGCCATTAGCTGAATCCATACTGGAAGATCAGTACTTTCTAGAAATTAAAAATAAACCTGACCTCTATTTTAAATACACCAAAAAAAATTGGGATATTGCTTACCAAATTCATGAATTAGGCTTTGAACGTATTGAAACACTTCATACCCATATTAAACAATTAATCAGTGCACCAGATTCATATACTGAACAACTCAATACCTTACTACAAAATATTCAAACCGCTCCTAATGATGAACAAAAGGAAAAAAACCGTTACTTACTCACCTTATTCAACCGTGCCTATCTCAATCATCATCCAGCACCAAACCCTGTTTATTTACAAAAATACATGACCCCTCGCTATGAAACCGGCACATTACTAAGAAACAGCAGCGATTTTATACCATTAAAAGACCAACTCAAACGAATAGACATGCTATTAAACGCCACCGACTCACCCAACAACGATACCACCACCCCATTAACCGAAGAAGACCAGCTAAACTTAACAGCACTTAAGCGCCATATGGAAACCCATTATACACACGTTAAAAGCCCGACAAATCAATACTAATTTGTACAATAAAAAAACTTAATTGATTACGATAGCGACAAAGGCATAAGATTTGCAATTTATCGCCTGAGGCGGTGTAGCGGAACACCATAACGAAGGTGAAAATTGTGAAGATTAGGCATTTCACGACAGAGTCATTTTATTAATTACCTCGAAAAAGAGTATAGCATAATGTTTCACAACTCAGTTTCATTAATGAGTTATGAGACATAGACTATGCGACAGGGTTATGAGACAGTGTAAAGAGCAAAAATTGTCTCATAACCTAAGACGAAAAAAAAGTGTCTCAAAAACGGTCGTTTATGAGACAGTTGTAAATAACAATATACTTAGGTGAAATTTTTTCCCAAAAAAATCGATAATATATTTAAAGAAATAATTTAAGTTGTTTAAAATAAATTAATTTAAAAGGAGATTATTATGTCAGTAGGAGCAGCAGTAGCACCAGTAGCACCAGTAGCACCAGTAAGATTATCAGCAAAAGCAGCAGCAAGAGAAGCAGCAGCAGAAGCAGGGCCATCAGAAGCAGCAGCAGCACCAAAAAAAAGAGTAGTTCGTTTTGCACCTGAGTTGGAAGTTTTTGAAATGGAATTAAATGAAGAAGCAAGTGATTCAGGAAGTGATTCAAGTACTAAAACACATTCTGGCAATTTAGAATTATCAGCACCATCAAAATTATCAGCACCAAAAAAAAGAGTAGTAGTAAAAGCAGCAAAAGCAGCAGCAAGAGAAGCCGCAGCAGAAGCAGGGCCATCAGAAGCAGCAGCAGCACACGAATCAACAGCACCAGCACAAAGAAGACAAGCAGCAGCAGGAGTAGCAGCAGGAGCAGTAGCAGTAGCAGTAGCAGCAGCAACAAGAGCAGCAGCAGGAGTAGCAGCAGTAGCAGGAGCAGTAGCAGGAGCAGTAGCAGGAGTAGTAGGAGGAGCAACAGGAGCAGCAGCAGGCGCAGTAGGACAAGCAGCAGGAGTAGATGAAAGAGAAGCAATAGCAGTAGGAGTAGAAATTACACAAGCAGCCCTTTTGGAGAACACAAACCCAAATAATGCAGCAATTACGGCATTGGAATTAACGCCTCCATTTTTAACATTAGCAGAAGTTATAAAGTTAAAGAAAGTATCTAAACATTTACAGATCACAGAACATTTATTTAATAAGTCGAAGACTTATTTTAAGGATTGCATTCTTTCTCCTAATATTTTCTTTAACACCCCACCGACGCCTATTGTTATTCGGGCACTTCAAGACACTGGGGTTAGACATGTTTTCTTTGACACCCTACCGACGCCTGATGTTATTAAGGCACTTCAAGGCACTGGGGTTGAACATGTTTCCTTTTACACCCCACCGACGCCTGATGTTATTCGGGCACTTCAAGGCACTGGGGTTAGACGGGTTTCCTTTTTCACCCCACTGACGCCTGAAGTTATTAAGGCACTTCAAGGCACTGGGGTTAGACGGGTTTCCTTTAACACCCCACCGACGATTGAAATTAGAGTTATTTTAAATGATTTGAATATCAGTTTCTAATTTCCAAAAACCTATCCCATAATCAAAACCAGTCACGAATGGGTGAGTTTCATTAACCATCTATTCTGTTGAAAAACCCCTTCTTGATATGTGTTTTCCACAACTCAACACTATTGTTTTTATCTGTTAAGTGAGCGGAAATCCCCTTTGTTTTTTGCACAGGATCAGCATAGATGAACAAAAAAACTAAACAAACTACTGCCTCTCTATCCCATATTTTTTAAGTTGGCGATAAACGGTTGATTGAGGTGTTTTGGTTGTCCCAAAACCCTGTATCATAATCAAAAATAGGCACGAATAATCGTATCTCAAAAACGGTCATTTATGAGACAGTTGTAATACACCAGAAAATTTCAATATATTTAACTGCAACTTTTTTCTAAAAAAATCGATAATCTAGTGATACGATAAATTAAATTTCTTTGAGTAAAAAAATAAAAGAGAGAGAAGTAAGTCATGTTAACCAAAATCTGCTAATGTATTTCAGAAGGACCCAAGTATCTCGTACGATCAATAAGCTCAAGAGCAGGAGCAGCAAGAGCAGGAGCAGCAAGAGCAGGAGCAGCAGAAGTAGCGGAACAACAAATACCAGAATTGTGTAATACCAAACTTGAAATTACTAGTACTGTAGCTAATTGCAGCAGTGATGATAGTGACGGAAGTGCAGATGAACCAGCAGGAGTTCAGTTAGAAAAAAGTTGGAGCCTAGCCAAAGTACTTTCTAGTGATCAAAAAGATTTTATAATCAAATATGATAATAATAAGGAGTTTTTAAAGACAACAAATACAGTTGACACTCAGCAAAGACATGAAATGAAAATAATAGACATTTTTGACAACGCAGTCTATATTATTCCCCTATTAATAAAACATCAATTAATATTAAAAGAATACATAAATTGTTTTGAAACGCTTAATCTTAGAGAAATGGACATAGATAATTCAGATGATTATGAAGTATTTTTAAATACATTAATAGACAATACCACGCTGAAGACTCTTGATCTTAGTAAAAATAAACTAGCAACCACTCATCTTGAATTATTTACATGTATATTAAACTCTACAAAGTTAGAAAATCTAACTTTTAAACACAACGAATTGGATGATAATGGCGCTTTTGTACTGAGCCAATTATTTTCAAGCAATAAAACATTAATAAGCGTTAATCTTAGTTATAATAAAATAACAGATGTAGGAGCTGAAAAACTTGCTGAAAATTCGACATTAAAAACACTTGTTCTCACAAAAAATAAAATAGGGAATGTAGGTGCTAAGGCATTTTTAGATAATTCAAGCCTGCAATCTCTTTGTCTTGTTCTCAACGATAAGATCACTGACTCAGAAGTCATTAATGAACTGAGATTAAAGTTTAGCGAAAATTGTGTTTGATCTTCTCAACGATAAGATCACTGACTCAGAAGTCATTAATGAACTGAGATTAAAGTT
>CAXFGY010000027.1:0-12325 GCA_964002605.1 uncultured Candidatus Marinamargulisbacteria bacterium | reverse complement strand
CAATTGATCGTCTTAAAAATAAATATTCTACAGGTGTCAACGAAAGTAATTCAGAAAACTTTAATGAAAATTTAAAAGTTATTAATAATCAAATTAAACAGATTGAAAATTTAGTAAATGAATTTTCAGATTTTGCCAGAATGCCAAAGCCAATTCTTAGAAAAAATAATTTAGTTGATATAATAAATGAAAATATAAAATTATTAAGTGAACTAGATAAATCAATTGATATTGTATTTGTTAAAACTTCAGAAAAAATATTTTTAGAATGTGATCAAGAACAATTAAGCCGGGTATTTTTAAATTTAATTAAAAATTCTATTGAAAGCATACAGCAAAAAAGCGAAAATATAAGTAATTTCAACAAAAAAATTACTATTGAACTAGATCATAATAATAGCCAAATAAGCATTACTATTAAAGATAATGGAATAGGATTTGAAAATTTTAAAGAAAATATTAAAGATGTATTAAACCCATATATTACATCTAAAAAAAATGGAACTGGTTTAGGTTTATCAATAGTTAATAAAATTATAAACGATCACGATGGAGAAATTTTTTTTAAATCTACTTCTAATGGCGCAAAAATTGAAATCAATTTAAGAAAACAAAGGTTTGAATGCAATCAAGTTCTGCTAATAGGGCTGCCAATTCCTGAAGAGCAGAAACATTTTGGGTAATGACCTTTACAACTGATTCATAAATTGAAATTTCTAACGCAATTTGTTTTTCCTCACCATTTAAAAGAATTATTTCTTTTTCTTTAAGTTCTGGTGTAATATAGCGCTCAGCATTAGTTAAGGTTTGCTTACGAATATAATCAGAAGGGACTTGATCTCGGTAAGTATTAGAAATTTGAAAATAATAACCAAATACTTTATTAAACCCTACTTTTAGCGTCTTGATACCCGTTCTTTCACGTTCGATTGATTCTAATTTATTAATCCAAAGCTTAATTTCAGAAAATGAATGGACCAATTGATCTAAATCATGATTATACCCACCTTTAATAACATGACCTTCTCGGATAGTAGGAGGAGGATCATCAATAATAGCATTGGTCACCGTTGTAATAATCTGATGAAATGGGTGTGATTCTTGGCTCATTTGAATAATAAACTGTGAAATAGCTGCTAATTTTTTTGAAGATGTTAAATGGGGTAGAATATGTGCTAATTGTTGTGCTTGAATAATACTATGTTTAATCGCCATCATATCTTTGGGGTTATTTAAGCCAGTCACAATACGTGAAATTAAACGTTCAATATCATAAATTGTGCGTAAGGACTCTCTGATTTCTTCGCGTGACAATAAATCATTTTTTAATAGTTCCACGGCATCTAAACGATGATTAATTTCAGTTAAATTTAAAGAAGGATACTTTAATAGTGATTGAAGGAGACGACTTCCCATAGCCGTTTTAGTATGATTGATCACCCAAAAGAGAGACCCTTGCTTATCTCTTGTATTGGCGTGACACACTAAATCTAGATTTTGAACTGAAACAGGATCAATTTTCATCGTTTCTGATAAGTTCAACAGTATACATTTAGTTAGTTGGGGCACACTATTTTGTTGTGTTTTTATGACATAATTTAATACTGCCCAAGCAGCCGGGTAAGCACTAGAAACACTACTAATACCAAAGGCAGATAAACTGGGTAGTTTAAAATGATGGCACAACTCTGACTCAGCACGTGTTACATCTAACATCTCTTGTGAAGTTTTAGTTACTTTTATTTCCTTTAAATCTAAACGATTTAATTGGTCATCAAGTAAAAGTTCTTTAATGTTTAAAATTGATAATATAGTACGTAATTCCTGAAATGGAACCAGACAAATTTTAAATTCTCCGGTTGATATATCGGCAAAACTAACGCCAATATTATCACTATCTTTAACCTTACAAATCGCAGCAAGATAGGTATTGTCTGTATCATGAGATTCTTTGGACGATATCATTGTTCCCGGTGTAACAACTCTAACCACTTCTCGTTTAGTAATACCTTGGGCAACTGATGCAGGTTCAACTTGTTCACAAATCGCAACTTTATAACCTTTATTAACTAATTTTGGCAAATAATTATTAACTGCATGATAGGGTATCCCACACATGGGGATTCGATGATCATCTTTGCCTCGACCAGTTAAAGTTAAATCCAAAATTTTAGAAGCAATCACAGCATCATCTAAAAACATTTCATAGAAATCACCCAATCGAAAAAACAAAATAGCATCAGAATAATTAGCTTTAATTGACTTATACTGCTTTAACATTGGTGTATTTAAGGCAGGATCAGTAAGGGTTAAATTAGAAGACATAGTAATACCTTATCTATTAACGAATTTTAACAGGCAACTTTTGTTGAATGGATTTTATAAAGTGGGCATGTGCTCGATTAACTTTGTCATCAGATAACGTTTTATTTAAATCCTGATAAATAAAAGCAAACGCCATACTTTTTTGATTAGGACCAATTTGATCAGATTCAAACAAATCAAATAAAAAGAATCGTGTAACTAATTTTGGCTTGGACTGATTAAATATAGAATGGATTTCAGTGTAAGAAATGTCTTTTGGTACAATTAAAGCTAAGTCACGCCGTATGAATGGGTATCGTGAAAAAGGAGAAAATAGTTTCGTAGAAAAACAGTATTTATGAATAATCGATAAAGAAATATCAAAGTAATATACAGGATCAACGAGCTTATATTTTTTTGCAACTTTTGGATGAATCATTCCTAATGAACCTACAACTTGATTTTTAAATAGAATTGATAATGATTCAATCGGATGAAAAAATGAGCTTTTGGTTTCTAAAAAGTGTAATTCAAGTGATAAAAATTGAGTAAGTTGAGTTAAAATACCCATTAAATTGCCAAAATTACAAAACGAATTGGTTTTATATAAATAGGGATTCCATTGACCTGAAAAAATACCCGCTAAATATAACTGCTCTTCTTCAACGGACTCTCCAAACACTTTTCCAATTTCAAAAAGTTTTAAATCTACGTTTTGTCGTAATTGATTATGTGATAAGACCTTTAAAAGAGAAGGCAGCAATAGCGGCCTCATAAAAGATTCATCTTTAGATATCGGGTTTTGAATTTGAAGATGGTTCGAAGAATTAAATGAAAATAGATCACAATCTTGTTTAGAAACCATTGGATAAGTAACTATCTCATTGAATCCTAAATGAGTTAAAAAAGGCCTCAGTTTAAATTGCAGGTTTACTAAAGTATCAATAGCCTCTTGAACAATACCTTTTTGGGGTAATGTCAGTGGGATTGAATCAATACCGGCAATACGAGCAACTTCTTCAGCAAGGCAAGGAAGTCCATCAATATCATGAAAACGCCAAGTGGGAATCTTGATTTTTCCGTTAGAAATTGAAAACCCTAAATGGGTTAAGGTTTCATCGATAAGCAAGTTTGAATATGTTGTGCCTAATAATTCATTAATATTATTAAAAGAGTAGGGGAGCTCCTTTTGAGTAATAGCATTTGGGATTTGAGTTTGCTCTAATGAGTAGATGGTTGCCCCAGTGAGCGTTTGATATAAATAGGCAGCACGGTTTGACGCATTAATTACGCCATCAGAATCAACTCCTTTTTCAAACCGAATTGCACTTTCTGTCCGCTTTACTAAACGAAGTGCTGATTTTCTAATAGAAATACTATTAAATTCTGCAGACTCTAAAATAATGTCATTAGTTAATTCAGTAACTTGCGAGTTTGCCCCTCCCATAATACCCCCCAATGCAATTGGGATATCATTGGTAGTAATCACAATATCTGTTTGAGTAAGCGGCAATATGTCATTATCTAAAAAACAAAATTTTTGTTGATTATTAGCATAATTAATTGAAATAGAATCATTAATAATTACTGCTTTATCAAATGCATGTAACGGTTGGCCAAATTCAAGCAATACATAATTGGTAATATCGACTACGCAATTTATGGGTCTAATACCACAAACTCGAAGACGTTGCTGCATCCATAATGGAGTCAAAGAAGATTTAATATTAGACACTCTACGAGCCGTATAATTAGGGACATCATTTGAGACATTGTTAATAAGTTTTATTAATGATGATTCTGAATTATTATCATTATACAATTTGGGTAATTTAATTTTCTTTTTAAAATAAGCAGCTAAATCACGTGCTAATCCGATATGGGATTGACAATCCCCTCGATTCGGTAATATGGCAACATCTAGTATCACATCTTGTAAAAAGGCATATTTTACAAAGTCAATTCCAATAGGGGTATCAGACGGCAAAATCCATATTCCATCACTTGCATCAGAAACACCTAATTCAGATTCAGAACATAGCATACCATCTGATTTTTCTCCACGAAGTTCAGACGATTTGATGACAGTTCCATTAGCTATAATTGCGCCTGCGGGTGATACTGGAACGATATCACCTGTTTTAATATTCGTTGCTCCTGTAACTATTTGAATCGTTTTATCGCCAATTGAAATAGAAGTAATAACCAATTTATCAGCATTAGGATGGGATATAATATCAACAATTTTTCCTGTAATAATACCAGTAATATTAGTCCCTAATGGGGTAATAGTATCTACTTCATGACCAATCATCGTTAATATATCAGCAATTTGTTGATGTGTTTGATCAAACTCTATTAATTCTTTAAGCCAATAATATGAAAATTTCACTGTAATCTCTTCATTATAGTAACATTAAAATTGAGAAAGAAAGTGTATATTATTTTCATAAAATAATCTAATATCAGGAATATTATACGTTATCATTGCAATTCGCTCGATTCCCATGCCAAAAGCAAATCCCGTGAATGTTTTGGGATCTATATTAACTTCTGAAAAAACATTTTGATTCACTAAACCGGCTCCTAATATTTCTAACCATCCTGTTTGTTTGCAAAGGTTACAGCCCAATCCGTTACATTTCATACATTCAACATCTACTTCTGTGGAAGGTTCGGTAAATGGAAAATAACTAGGTCGAAACCGCACTTTTTTAGAGGGCCCAAAGAATTCATGTAAAAAAAATGTTAAAGACCCTTTTAAATCAGAAAAAGTAACTTTAGAATCAACATAAAGGCCTTCAATTTGATGAAAAACCGGAGAATGTGAGGCATCTGTATCACAACGGTATACCTTACCTGGGGCTAAAATACGTATTGGGGGCTTTTCAGCTAATAAGGTCCTAATTTGTACAGGTGATGTATGAGTACGTAAAACATGTGACTTATCAATAAAAAATGTGTCATGCATATCTCGGGCAGGGTGATGCTTAGGGATATTAAGCTTATCAAAATTAAATAACTCGGATTCAATATCAGGGCCTTCCTTAACCGTATAACCAAGTCGATTAAAAATAGATGTAATTTCAGTAATAATTTGATTAATGGGGTGAATTTTTCCAAGCGAAATAACCTCTGAGGGCAACGACGTATCAGTATTGAGTTGAAGTAATTGTTGATTTAATTGGTCCGTTTCAATTTGATCATACTTATTTTGAATATTAATACTTATATTCTGTTTGATAGAATTTGCTCGCTGTCCAACAGATGAACGTTTTTTTACAGGTAAATCCTGAATGCCTTTTAAGATAGCAATGATGGGACTTTGTTTTCCCAATAAGCGACTTTTAAGTTGATCTAATTCAGCTTTATTTTTGACAGATTCTAATTCTGACAATGCTTTTGATTCAATTTCGGAAAGTGTATTTTCCATACGCTTTTTATATTACCTAAAAGATTGGAATTTGACTACTTTGAAATTGAAGAACTTATTTTTGAAAATAAATCATAATCATTAAGTATTTTACCTGTACCCTCAGCAACACATGGCAATGGATTATTAGCAATTTTTACTGACAAGCCTGTTTCTTTGGTAATGTAATCTCCTAAACCATGTAACAAAGCACCGCCTCCTGTCAATATAACACCGTTATTAATAATATCTCCAGATAATTCTGGAGGTGTTGATTCCAGTGTTGATTTGATTGTCATTACGATAGTATTCACATAATGATGTAACGCATCATGTATTTCAAAGGATGAGAGTGTAAATGACTGCGGAAATCCATTAAGTAAATTTCGCCCTTTAACGAGCATTTCTTTTTCAGATTCAAATGAAGTGGCTGTTCCAATGTTAAACTTAATTGATTCTGCCATTGACTCACTAATAAATAAATTATAATTTTTTTTACAATGATCAATAATAGCCTCATCAAATGCATCACCTGCAGTACGTATTGATTTACATATGACAATACCATAAAGTGATATAACAGCGACTTCTGTGGTTCCACCTCCAATATCTACCAAAAGATGACCCCCTGGTATATCAATAGGTAAATTGACACCCAAAGCAGCTGCCATCGGTTCATCTACAAGATAAACAGCACTTGCTCCTGCACAATACGCGGCTTCAGTAACAGCACGCTTTTCAACAGCTGTAATCCCCCATGGGATTCCTATTAAAATACGTGGTTTAGAAAAAAAACTTTTTTCTTTTGTACGATATATGAACGCTTCAATCATTTTTTTTGCAACTTCAAAATCAGCAATAACCCCATGCTTCATAGGTCTCATCGCAATAATATTACCCGGAGTACGCCCTACCATATCTTTTGCTAAATTTCCGATGGCAATAACAGATTGATTTTGCGAATTTACTGCAACAACAGACGGTTCTGAGATTGTCTGTCCTGTTTTTTTAACATATATAACTGTATTTTTAGTGCCTAAATCTATTCCAATATCTTGATTGAAGTAGGTCTTAATTTTTGATAACAATTTAGTGAATCTCCAGTAGTATAAATTTTTTAATAATATTAGTGTGACAAAATTATATCATATTTTTTAGCCATCCTTAAGAAAAGATAAATAGGCAATCCCATTACATTATAAAAACAACCACTTATATTTTTAATAAAAAAATCTGGTATTTCTTGAATACCATAAGAACCGGCTTTATCAAGTGGTTTTTTTTGTTCAACATAGTTAGCAATATCAATACTTTTTAAAGAAGAAAACGTAATAGAGGATAAACTTGTGCGTGAATATTGATGAAAAGATTTTGGACAAGTTAAACATATCGCTGTAATCACATCATGCGTTTTACCTGATAATAAATGCAGCGTATCGATAGCGTTTAAAAGAGAATTAGGTTTACCCAAAACAACACCATCTATGACTACAATTGTATCAGCTGTTAATACATAATGATCAGTTTGAGGCAAGGAGTATTTGCCTTTTAGTTTAGCAACCATTCTAGCAAATGTTCTATATTTTTCTCCGTTAAAGGAAGGCTCTTTAATTAGTGTTGTATTTATACGCTTAAATGGTATTTTAAACTTTTGTAAAATTTGTTCTCTTCGTTCTGATTTAGAGCATAGTTGTATCAATTGGAAAATTATTAAATTTTTAAAATATAACCTTTAAGGTTTTTTTGTTTTAACTTTTTATTATAATTAATTGCATCTTGTTTATTATCAAAAGCACCTGCTTGAATTTGATATAGTTTTATTTTATTACTTTTATCATTACCCTTAGCATCACGATAACTGATTCTAATAAAGGAATCTATACCCTTATTTTTATATATTTTAAGTGCATTGAGTGCATTTTTTTTAGATCGATATGTTCCAATTATTAATTTATAGCTTAACGTCTTTGTAGAATTTTTTTTAATTGTTTTTAAATTTGATTTTTTAGAATATAAATTATTAATAAATTGAGTATCTGTACTCACATATTGTTGTGATACTTGCTGGATTTTCTCTTTTTTATCGTATTGCTTTTTAAATTCATTATGTTCTATTTTTTTTGTTTTATTATCATCTTTAACAAGTTCACTTATTTTTTCAATTGAAGGGACTTCTCCTAAATTAACTATTTTTGAATCCTCAGTATACACAGACTTACCTAAGTTAAATATGAGATGTGTTCCTATTAATATAAAAATGACAAGACTACTTATAACTAAAATTGTTTTAGACCAACTGAATTCCATAGATACTTTTTTATTTAACAGTTCCCCTAAACCATCATTATAATCAAGATCATTTTTTTGATACTCATTTGATTCCATATGATCTCCTTTATTTTAAAATATGAATTATTATTACATAGAAATATTTATTACTTAATAATATCATATAATTTAAACAATGTCATAAAATAAAATTTAATTTATAATGTAATAAAAATGGAAAAAACAAAATTAAAAAAAACATTTTTAGAAAACACACCTCAAATTGATGATTCTGTATGGATTGCTGATAGTGCAGACATTATTGGTAAAGTTATCATCAAAGAAAATTCTTCTGTTTGGTATACGACAGTTATAAGAGCTGACATTAATCATATCTCAATAGGAATGCGAACCAATATTCAAGATGGAGCTGTGATTCATGTTGAAAATGATTATGCATGTATCATTGGTGATGATGTTACTATTGGACATCGCGCAATTATTCATGCGTGTACAATTGAATCAGGGGTATTAATTGGGATGGGGGCGATCATTTTAAATGGTGCTGTAATCAAAAAAGGGGCTGTAATAGGTGCTGGTGCAGTAATAAAAGAAAATACCATAGTCAATGAGAATGAATTATGGGTTGGTGTCCCAGGAAAATATATTAAAAAATCAATAAACAGTTATAATACAAATATCAAATGGGCGATGAAGTATGTTCAATTAAAAAATAAATATGGGATGGCCGCAAAATAGAAAAAATCGATTGATTACGATATAGCAAAAGGCATAAGGTTTACAATTTATCACCTAAGGCAACGGTGCAAATCTACATAATGAAGGTGAAAAATATGAAGATTAGGCATTTGGCGACAGTGCAAAATACTTAAATTGTTTATAAACTTTATAAAATTCAAATACGTAAAAAAATATTATTTAATTCAATTCATTTCTTAAACTAACATTATCAATTAATCGCGTATTTTCAACTTTAGCCGCAACTAAAACCCGAGTTGTTTCAGTACACACATTAACCAACTCTAAATTAGATTCATCAACAAATACAATATATTCTAATTTAATGGCTGTATTTTTCTCTAAAAATTGATGCATTTTTGCTTTTACATCAGAAACATCAGTATTACCAGCTTGATACAATTCTTGACCATATTTAAGCATTTTATATATATACGAGGCCTCTTTTTTTTGTGAACTCCTTAAATAAAGATTTCTTGAACTCATCGCTAATCCATTTTCATCCCTAACAATCGGACATTTAATAATTTTAATGGGTAAGAATAAATCATGAACCATTTTTTGGATTAAAAATAGTTGTTGAAAATCTTTTTCACCAAAATAGGCATTTGTGGGTAAAATACAATTAAATAACCGTAACACAATACTACATACACCATCAAAAAAATGAGGTCGAGATTGACCACAATAATAAGTTGATGTTTTTGGAATATGAATTCTTGTCGACTTTAATGGGTCTTCCATGTAAAAGGAGTCTGGTTTAGGTGTAAATACATAATCAACATGATTGAGTTGACTTAGTAAAAAAAGATCCTTATCGATTGTTCTCGGATATTGAGCATAATCTTCATTAGGTCCAAATTGAGTGGGATTAATAAAAATGCTAACAACCGTTATATCATTGTAAAGTAAAGATTGTTTGACTAAAGATAAATGACCTTGATGTAACGCACCCATTGTGGGAATAAATCCAATAGACTTTCTAGCACGTTTTGCAATGCCTATGACCTTCTGAATTTTATCAATAGTCTCAATTTGATTCATATAAAATTTAAAATTGAATTGTTATTTTTTCTTTCGCTTACGAAATGATTTCTTAGGTGGGTTTTTTTGAATTTCTAAACAATCTTCTAAAGTTAATTTTTCAGGGTCCTGGTCTTTGGGAATCTTAAAGTTTTGTTTGCCAATTTTAAAATATGGACCATAAGGACCATTTTGTATAACAATAGGAGGGTCATGTTCATCAATCGTTTTAATTAATTTTTTTTTATCTTGTTCACGCTTTAATTGAATAAGCGCTACTGCTTGATCAATTGTTATTTCATCAATAGGATAATCCTTAATACTATAAAATGCAGCGTTGTGCTTCACATATGGTCCAAATCTCCCAATTGCAGCTTCAACTGAAGAACCCTCAAATTCACCTAATTGAAGAGGATATTTAAATAAATCTAAAGCATCATCTAGTGTAATTGTTTCTAATGATTGTGTTTTAAGTAAACTCGCAAATTTTGGTTTTTCATCATCATCACTGTTTCCAATTTGAGCAATTGGACCATACTTACCAATACGAACAATAATAACTCTACCAGATTTTGGATCGATACCTAATTCTCGCTCTCCAGAAACACGACCCTTCTCCTCTTCGGCCTTTTCAATATTTGGATGAAACCCTTTATAAAATACAGTCAACATATCCTGCCAATCCATAACGCCTTCTGCTATTGAATCAAACTTTTCTTCAACATTAGCAGTAAATTGATAATCCATAATACTTGTAAATGATTCTAGAAGATAGTCGCTAACTACTTTGCCAATATCTGTTGGGATTAATTTACCTTTTACGCTACCAGTTATTTCAACATCGGTCTCATTGGAAATAATATCTTTATTTAAAATAATGATATTATAGGAACGCTCTGATCCTAATAATTCTCCTTTTTCAACATAATTTCGCTTTATAATTGTTGAAATAGTAGGCGCATAAGTTGATGGTCTACCAATGCCAAGTTCTTCTAATTTTTTAACTAAGCTTGCTTCTGTATAGCGAGAAGGGGGGCGTGTAAATCTTTCCTTTGCAGTAATGGACTGATAATTGAGTGTCTCATCTATCGACAAAGTAGGTAGTCCTTGATTACCGAGCACATCAGGTTTATCTTCATCATCAATTGATTCAAAGTAGACTTTGAGAAAGCCGTCAAATTTAACGACTTCTCCCTTAGCAATAAATAAAATTTTGGATTGAGAAGGTTCTAGTTTTATGATTGTTCGATCAATTTGTGCAGATGCCATCTGAGATGCAAGTGTTCGTTTTTGTATTAATTCATATAAGCGTTCTTCTTGACTATTAGTTCCTGAGTAGCTTGTGCTAATTGTTGTAGGGCGAATTGCCTCATGAGCTTCTTGTGCTCCTTTTATTTTAGTTTTAAATTGACGTAATTCTGCATATGGTTTTCCAAAATTTTTTATAATATAGTTATTTATGGATTTAAGGGCATCTTGTGATAAGTTTGTGCTATCCGTTCTCATATAAGTAATAAGACCCGCTTCATAAAGACGCTGTGCGACTGACATTGTCTGAGAAACCGAATATCCTAATTTGCGATACGCTTCCTGTTGTAGCGTTGCAGTAGTAAATGGGGATGAGGGTGTTTTTTTTGCTGGTTTTTTTTCAATATCAATAATTACAAATGTATTATTTTTAAGCGATTCTAATACTTGATGTGTTTTTTCTTTTGAATCAAATTTATCATTACACTCAGCTTGGAATTGGACATTTTCTTTTGTATTAAAGTGACCAATAAGCTTATAATATGAGCTAATATTAAATTGAGCGATATCTCTTTCACGTTCAACAACTAGTCGTAAAGCCACTGATTGAACACGACCAGCAGAAAGTCCGGTTTTAACTTTTTTCCATAAAATAGGAGATAATTCAAATCCAACGATGCGATCTAAAATACGTCGTGCTTGTTGTGCATTAACTAAATCATAATTAATTTCACGAGGATGATTAATAGCATGTAATACTGCACTTTTTGTAATTTCATTAAAAACAACACGTTTTGTTTTTTTTGTATCTAATTTTAAGGCTTCCATCACGTGCCAAGCAATGGCTTCTCCTTCACGATCAGGGTCAGTTGCGATTAAAATTTCATCTACTTGTTTTGATTTTGCTTTTAAATCTTTAATTACTTTTTTCTTATCATCTAACACTACATAGGACGGTAAAAAGTTATTTTGAATGTCAACACCGATTTTATTTTCTTTTGACAAATCACGAACATGCCCATAAGAAGCAAGTATATGATAATCCTTACCGAGGTATTTTTGAATCGTTTTGGACTTGGCTGGCGATTCTACAATTAATAGTTTTTTAGTCATTTTTTTTATTATTGAAATTTCAATGTTATTTTGTCAATCATTAATTTTAAAGATTGTTTTAAATGAAGTTAAGTTAAAATTTCAATAATTGTGAGGATTATAAAAGTGTTTTTTGATATATTCTACAAAGTGGTAGAACGTTTGATTTTAAGATAAATCATAATAATTCTTCAGCTCCAAAGTTACCTTCTTCATCTG
>CAXFGY010000026.1:0-12426 GCA_964002605.1 uncultured Candidatus Marinamargulisbacteria bacterium | reverse complement strand
AAATGAGTCCCCAAATGATATATTGTTGTATCTTCTTTTTCATTTTTTTATTTTTTTCTTAATTTATAATAAACTAAATTTTTAACTGATTGAGCATCATCATCATTGGATTTAATAATACAGATGCAACCCATAAAATAATCACTCCAATTCCAATTAATAATAGGGGGTGTATCAAACGAATACAATGTAGCCAGGCTTCATGGCGGCGCTGTTCAATTTCATTACCTAAAACAGCTAAACGTGACCCCACATCTACGATATTTTGAATGTAAAATAAACGCGTTCGAGTCATGGCGGTTACCTTAAAATGAAATGCAAACTGATCTGCAAATTGTGGATTTGTAAAAAAATCTTGTTGAAAAGACTGCCATTGATTTTGCAACGATTGTGATGGCTTGATTGCTAATAAAGCACTTTTCCAAGATAAGCCAATAGTTAAAAGACCTCCTAATTGACAACATAATTGACCAATCACTGGGCGATCACATTTTCTAAATATATGATCATAACTATAAACAATAGCGCCAATCACTAGTGCAAAAATAATTAAAAAAATCGTATAGCTCACGACCGGTTCGTCTGCACCCATTTGCATCATTAATTGGCGTTGTTGGGGTAAGACCACTGTTAATAGCATGACTCCCATCATTCCCATTAATAGGATTAATACCAGCGGATATCGCAAGGCAGTCATTAATGCCTGTCTTTTTTTTTGTTTATTTTTATAGTATTGAATTAACCATTGTAGTAAAATTTGAGGATCTTCAATATCTGTACCTGTTAACTGATAAGGGATGGTTTGAGGGGCATAAGCAAATAGGGTATCAAGCCAAGATTGACCTTGATTAATTGCGTGGCTCATCTGCTGGATTACTTTTTTGGTTTTTCTCGAAGATATTGAGGCAATGTAATCCATGCTTTCTTGGACTAAGAGACCTTGTTGTAACTGCTGGTCTAAACTCTGACAAAACCATAAAAAATCAGTTTCTGTGAATTGTCTATTGGATTGAGATAATTTCAGTAACACTTGTAATATTGACTGTTGAGTAGCTGTGTAAAATTAACCATTTTAATATTGTAACGGCTTATAGTTAAAAACACTATTCTATTAGGTCTGAAGGGCGTTTTCTAAAATAGAAATCGTTGATTTATTGCGATGTCGCTAAAGGTTTAAGATTTGTAATCCAGCTTGCCCCCCTCCACTAGATTTAGGATTATCGTGTTGGCCTTCATTAGCCCCCCAGACTTGGATAATGTTATTGTTGTTTTTTAACTCATCTTCATTTATTTTACCAAATGTAACTTTATCTTCTCCATATTGTTCCTTAAGTTCTTTTATACGTTTATTTAATTCATCTAAGAAAGGTTTCTTCGCATTAAAGGTATCTAGATCAACATTACCATCTTTATCTTTCTTTATTGCTATTCCCAATCCTAAGTTTTTAGGTACTCTGTACCATATTTTGAATTAAAATCATCTACATCCGTTTCAAATTTAGGAAATTTAATTGTTTCCCCTTTATTTATAAGATCTTGAAACTTTTTAAATTGCGACTCTAGATGTTTTTTTGCATCTTTTGATGCTTCTACTACTTTTACTGCTGCTGCTGGTTTTGCTGCTGTTGCGGGTTTTGATGCTGTTGCGGATTTTGCTGCTGTTGCGGATTTTGCTGCTGTTGCTTCTGTTTCTACGGCTGTCTTTTCTACTTATTTTTTGTTTTTAGCTAAACCTTCTAATAAAACCTGTACTTGTTCCGAACCTTTTTTAAATAATAAACTTTTGTATAATAACTTTGCATTCTCTAGATTTTTTAACGAACTATCATTATTTGTTGTTACTGACGGACCTGTAATTACACCTATTGCTTCGTCTATAATATCGGGTACTTCTTTAGTATCGAAGGCCTCCTTTAATTGGTTATTATTAAGTTCTGTAATTAACGCCAATAACCAACTTTTAAGTTGTGAATCTAATGCTGTACGGCTTCGTATTGGGGTGGGTGATTTAATAAGGGTATTTAAAATTTGTCTTGTAATATGGTTTAGATTGTAGTTGCTATTTTCTGCTTTAGGGCTATCAACTTTTTTTTGGGTGGATTTGTTAAGTTGCCCCTTAACATCTTCATTATCTGGATTTTCAGCAATAATACTATTTTTGATGATACCAACGAGACCTGCCATCTCTTCTAGTGCAATCATTTTTGTTTTATCAGTTGAATCTGGGGTATTTAGCTTTGTGTTATTTAGCTTTGTGTTATTTAGCGTTTGAATTTTAGTTTGCAACTCGTCTTCAGCTGCTAAAAATAAATTTATATCTTCTGTCTCTATAATCATATCTTTACCGTTTTCATATTGTTTATATTTTTGAATTAACGTTTCCATTTCTGGACCAAAATCAGAAGGTTCTGGATTCATTTCATTAAATTTTTTAATTAGTTGTGACATTGCTTCCTTTTTTAAACGACTTAATTTATTTTTTAAATCCTTTGGGTTTTTAACTTTGTTTTTATCAGCTAATTCTTTGATAAATCGTTTTAAATTATTTGCAAAATCGGCACTATCTGGACCGCTAATGGGAGGGTTTGCCAATGTATCAACTAAGGTTTGAAATGCTTTTGAATCATTTATATACTCAATCAATGAGGTTGAATCTTTTTTCATTAATATCTCCCATATCTTTCCTCTTAAGGTTTCAAAGGCAGGGGTGGCAGCAAGTTGGACTAAAGGCGATATCATGTGAGCAGCATCACCGCGCTCCTGACTATCTTGAAGAATCAGGTCATTTACTTCTTCTAACAATGTTTCTATTTTAGTATTTTGTTCCTTTAAGTTTTTGATTAACTCAACCTCTTTTTCGGTTAACGGGTCATCAGCATTCTCTTTTGAAGTCGCCTCATCTGAAATTTGTTGTAATGAGTCATCAAGGTTTTGTGCAGCAGACTCTAAATCTTCTACAAGATCTTCTGGAGTTGGATCAGTTGGTGGGGATGTTCTAGGTGCTATAGGGATTTGCGGCTTTTCTTTCTCTGTTTCTGATGAAGTGATTAATCGATCTAAAGAGGGGTTTAATTCTTTGAACTGATAGGATTGATAGCTCTCCTTTTTGAAATCACCAGGTAAATAACGAAAAGGGAAAGACTTCTTATTCAAAAATAGCCGTTGATCTGTAGTTGCATATATATCGTTATCTTTGATGAAGTTTATTAATTTTTCTAATTCTTTTTTTAATTCTTTATCGTCTTCATTTATAGATAACGGTGGTAAATTATCGGGATCTCCATACTTATTGTAATGAATTTCAACATTTAAAATATGTTGCATTAACTTTTCCTCACTGCTTGTTAATTCCCCCCAATTTTTTGTGGAACGTAATGTTTCAATGTCAATGCTGTCACGATTCTTTGCTATTTCGGTTAATAAGTCGTTTTGTCTTTTTAAAATCCGAAATTGCTCTGCCGGTTTGATACTATATTGATCTAACTTCTGTGATGTGGATTCATAATAGTTCCCTTGCGGTGCTTTAGACATAACAAGTGCATTTAAAACTAAGGATTTTACAGGGTCCTTAGAAGAAAAACTTAGAGAGGGCAACTGAACGTTTGATAACACAATCGGTAATAAAGCCGTTTGGATAATATTTTTAACAGCCGGTGCGACTTCTTCATCTAATTTTTTAACTAATTCCTCTAAATATTTATCCAAATCATCAAGAAAAAAATTAGATTTTATTTTAAAATCAGATTCGGATGGATCAAATTTGTCGGATGATGTTATTTTTTGAACTAAAGTATCGACGACATCTGGTCTACCTGTAACGTCATTCAATTTTTCTTTCAATTCTGCGACTGCTTGGGTGGTTAATATTCCTCTATTTTGCCAATAAATACGATGCCGATCTTTACCAAATTTATCGAAAAAACGGCTCCAGTCTTTTTTAATTTCTTTCCTAGAAAATTTGATAACAGGTATGTCCACAGTATTGTCCCATTTGATTTGCTTAATTTTTTCTTTATTATTTCCTTCCTCAGTTCCTTCCCCTATTGTGTAGTCAATAATAATCTCTCTTTCCTTACCCCCTTCATTTACTTTTATTGTTCTTTTAGACTGGGAATAGTTTGATTCCTCATTTTCTGTTTCTATCCATTTTTGATCACTCACTACTGAGTAGGTCTTATTACCTATCTTTAGTTCTTGATTTTTGTTTAATTGTTGATTTCTATCAAAGAATACGTGGCTTTGAGGTTTGTGTCTTAAATCCGAATTTAGATAGTGATATCCCGCAGATCCCGCAGATACGACGAGTAAAGCAGCAACAGCAAAAGGAGCAGCAGTTGCAGCAGTAAGGGGTACTCCGAAGAGAGCTGCAGCGCCAAGGCCTAATGCCATACCTGGCAAAGCACCTTTTGCGGCTCCGGAAATTAACTTTGATATTTTAGGGGAATTTGAAGACAACTTATCTGTAAACGTACCATAAATATGTGAATTATCTAATCCTTTAACACCCACTCCAGATGCCAATAGTAATCCCGCACTTGATAATAATGTGGGGAGTGAAAAAAAATACTTAAGATAAGAGTCATTATTGTAATTGCGACTCCCTTTATAGAGTTTCTGATAACCTTTATCAAGAGCGCCTACAGCGCCTACAGCGCCTACAGCAAGACCTGCAGAGCCTATAGCAGCGCCTACAGCCATGCCTACAGCACCTAAACCAAAATAGCCCCAAGTCACCTTATTATAGCCAATATTCCCGCCAAAAAATGGGTCTTTCTTAGCTAAATCCGGATTTTGTATTGCATGATTAAGTTGGGAGATCTTTTTTTCTATCTTAGTCTGTTTGGGGGTAAAAATTTTTCTAAATTTTTTTGATAATGAGTTTGGCAAGATGGATGCAGATATGGGTGCAAATAATGCATAGTTAGTAAAATATTTTCTTAATAATAAATCCTCTTCTTCATCAGATATGTGTTTGTTTAATAATTTTTCTAATTGTTCTTTTTGAAACTCATGTAGGCCTGTGGGTCCACCTTTTTTATATGCTTTCATATCGTCTAGAAATCGTTCTGTTAATTTGAGAGTTTCATTTTTGAGCCTCTCGTTTCTCATCTCTTCATTACGATCTTTGATAAACTGATTTAATTTAAATGCCCAAGAAGTTTCTCGTTTTGATTTCAAAAAGTCTATGCGTTCTTTTACTAATTCAGCGTTGATTTGAAGTTTTTCTTTGTTTACTTGTGCCATCAGTACAAGTTGTTCTAATTCGGCAGTCTGTGGAACGGGATCAAAAGAACTTGAATCTCCTGCAGTAGAATCACTATCACTACCATCATCACTTGAGTCAACAAAATTATTATTATTATTTGCAAGCAGCTTTGCGATAAGATGCTCTATTATGATTGTTGATTCATTTTGTATTGGAGATGATAAAAAACCGTGTTTCAAATCCTGAGCAATGCGTTTATTTTTTTTAGCAGACCTAAACGCTTGCTCATAATCACCGAGTGTCGCTTTAGTTCCTTGTGTCTCTTTAGTTCCTTTTTTCTGAGTTTTTGAGTCGTATTTTAAGTATTTTTGTGCATTGTTTAACTTGGTCTCTTTATCGTCGGCCCTAAGCCAGTCTGTGGCCTCTTTATAAGGGGAAACGTTTTTTAAAAGCCATTTATCTAAAATACGCCACCCTTTCCCCAGCATATTAACCCCTGAAGAGAGTACTTTTTCTGCTACTGATTTAATAATTCCTTGAACAAATTGATTTTGTTTTTTAGCAATTTCCTCTTGCTGTTTTTTTGCATCTTCTAATGTTGCGGTTTCTATTTTTTCATACTGATTTAAAATATTAGACATATTTTTTTTAACTGCAATTGAATTTCCAGCTGACTCAAATGCTTCTGCAGCGGCTTTTGCTTCTTGTTCAGATAAAGCACCTAATAAATCAGTTAAAATTCCTAATCGACGATACATTTGCTTTGTTTTAAGTTTTTCTTTTGCAATTACTGATTTATCGACAATCACTTTACCGCGGCTTGATATTCTGCGACTTCCTTGGATATTTGCATGTGCGTCTTTACTCTGAGTTCCCATTTTATTAGATTGGTTATTTATTGTTTCTTGAATTTTTTCTTTTTCGGTTTTTTTTGTGGTGTCATCGCTTTCGGCATCTTCGTCAGACGTGTTTGATTTTGCCATAATTTCAAGCGCTTCTATCTTTTGTTGTTCTTCAACTAATAGTTGGTAAAGTTCAATAAGGTTTATTGTGGTTTTGCTAACCCCTTTAACAGAATTTCGAATTTTACTTCTTTTGTCTAAAATATTTTTTACTCTATCTGATGTGGTTGAACTTGCTTCAGGTGACGTTGTCAAAGCAATAACGTTTTGAGTCGCTGCAGAAACCACACTTGTCGCTGCCATTTCATTCCCAACATTAATCCATCCCTCTAATTCTTTATTACTTGATTCAACATGATCGCTTATGTCTGTTGTAATAGAATCTAAAATGTTATTTTGCGTTTGATTATGAGTTGATGTTACATCGACTAACATTTCAACGATACTTTCAGAAGTTGCAGTTCCATACATTTCTTTTATTATATTTTTGATATTTTTTCGGTATTCTAATTCAATCATTAAAAAAAGACTACGAACAATTGCAATTCGACTTAACCTTTTTCTTACCATTGAAATTGCGTCATAATCAACATACTGATAACCAAAAAAGCCTTCATCGATGGTTTTAAGTGGGTCTTCTTCTTTTTTTAAACCAAAAGTCATGTTTTTATCTGATGAGTCTGGGTTATCGTTCGTCGATTTAACCATTATAAAGTCCGAATTATATAGATATGCGGCGGAACCATCTTTCTTATCTTTTCGTGCTTCAAAAGAGTATAGTTTGCGTAATGCATCATCTTCAAGAACATCTAACATCACATATGGATCCCCCAAATACTCTTTTTCACTTTCAGATTCTTGTTGATTAGGATCTGGTTTTTTAACCCCAGAACTAAAATTTGGGTTTAGGTTGGCTTTTGTATCTAGTCTCTTGTCTTTAATTTGCTGATTTGAATCAGGGTTGTCGTACCCGTATTTACCATAGGAAGTTGGATTGTTTTTAAATGTACCTTCAAAAACCTTCTGTCTATTTTCATAGTTTTCTTTTGTGTGATAATTTGCATTTGCTTCAGGAAAGTAGCCAGTAAATGCTTCATCCCATGCTTTTTTATTATCCTTTGTTTCATCATAAATTATTTTTGCAAGATCCCCATAATGAAGCGGTGCAATTTTAAGAAGTGCAGAAATCATATCAAAAATTTTCTCACCAATCTGTGTGGTATAACCAATTCTTGTTTTATCATTTTTCAAATTAGAGTTCAATGCAGTTATCCATAACTGAAAATCATTTTTTAATTCTTCAAGCTGCATAGATTTGAAATCAAATTCTATCTTCTGAAATGAATCAAATTTTTTTACTCTATCGAGTCCTGATTTATTGAACATCTGTTGAATTTCATTGTGAAGTGCCTCTGTAATTAATTTAATCTGCATGACTATTTGCTGATATTTCTTTTTGTAATATAAGATACGATTTTCATGTTCTATATAGGTTGATTGATTAAATTTAAAAAAGCCTGATCCATCTGCTTCTAAAAAACTATTCGTTTTATTTTCGCCACTTCTATCTTTCATTTGTGGAATTTTATTATAAAAATCTGGATTGCTTTCGAATAAATCACTTGAGTTAAATTTTGTATCCCCCTTAATTACAGATGCAATGTCGCTACCCATTGTATCTCTAAAAAAAGTAGTTAATTGACCAGATAAGTTATAAATCCCTGAAATATCTTTCTTAAATGGATTGCTTAATTCAATATCAGTTTTAGTAATAAATTTAAATGGCTCCGTTTTGTTTTTAAATTCATCTTCATTTTGTAAAATATCCGGATTATTATATCGCGTATATTTATCATGAATTCTTAATTCATTGATTGCATATCCTAAGTCGATTATTGCACTAAACCCACCCCTAAATAAATCATTCCATTGTGGAGCTTGATCCCATCCCATTGAGGCTGCTAATATAGCAACAGGCGCAATTCCTGGTGTTGCCATCAGTGCTTTTACTTGTGCTACTGCAGCTATTGACAAAGTTCCACTTGACATACGATTAATGCTTTCAAATAGTAGTTTTAGTTTTTTGGCATCTGCTTTTCTTGAAGCAATATTTAATTCAATGTCTTGATCTATAAAGTTATTTACTAACTGACTCATGTCTTTATAATAGGTCATGATTTTTTTAATTGTTTCTTTTTCTTGGTTTAATAATGGAGTAACAGTAGTTTCAATAATTGACTTTATTTTTTTTACAGTGGCTGATTTACTATCTGGCAAAAACGCTTTTGCAAGGTCTGTCAGTTCTTCTTGTTCTATTGCCATTATATAGATTGATAGCTCAATTTTTCTTTGCAAATGATTGAGTGCTGCATACTGATTTAGATAATAATCCATTTTAAAATCAACATATGTTGATTTTTGTTGATTTTCTGTACTTTCCGATATTGCCCCTAAACCATAACCAATCATTTGTCCAAATTTTGAAAAAACTTGTATATTCGCAACAGACTCTATCCCTTTAATAAGCGTATTTATGAACCCATCCCCTTCTGTTTTGGGGAGTTTCCCTATACCGTTTTGATATTCAGCTGGTTCTACACCTTTTGCTCGATCAAAAAATTTGTTTTTGCTATCTTTTTCGCTATCTTTAACAACATTATAATTTTCTTTAATATCTGTAACTCTGCTTTTTAAGTTTTCGTAAATAAAATCATTTTTCGACAGATGATCTGTCATTTCTGTAGTTGATGCGATAATCGTGTCTGTTGCGCTTCTCATAATTTTAGATATTGGGAGGTTATAATCTTCGTTAACAAATTTTTTAAATTTCTCAGTCTTTATAGATTCACCAATCAATTGCTTATGGATTTTATCTAAAAAAACCTTTGACTCTTTTTCATTTTCTATCTTCATATTTATTTTTTTCTCGATAATATCTCTTTTGGCTTTCGCTTTAAGGACTGAAATATCACCCAAAAATTCATCGTAAACTAAAAAAGGAGAACTTTTTACCGTGTCTAGTGCGACACTATTAACTACTTTTAAAGGATCATCTGATGCATCTATCTCAGAAAAAACAGTAAGTGTTTCATCAACTTTTATGTCTAGCTTCGTAAAAATAACGTCGTTTGCATTATCTGAAAATTGGCGTAACTGATCAACAATTTGGTTTAAGCCATCCGATATTTTTTGATTTAATTCGTTAAACCCTGAGCTTATATTATTATTTAATTGGCGATTTTTATCTCTTATTGACTTCAAATAAGTGGGGTCATGGTCTAGCGCATCATCATGAATTTTCTGAGCTTCAGTTAACTGTTTATCCATAATTTCTTCAGCAATTGTCCACAGCACTCTTAATTTGTAAAAATGATTATAGATCGGTAATAAAGACTCTGAAAGTTTTTTGCCGTCAACCAAAATTGTTGTAAACGGCATTTCATTCAATGTAAGGGAGAAAGGCGTTTGACCTAAAGACGAGAGAGCAGAAAGGGGATCTTTAAAAGCATCAGAAACAAGATTATCAGATTTAGTAATAAAGTTATCCCATTTAATGGTATCTGGATAAAATTTAAAAAAAGGAAACGCGTCTAAAAAGTAACCGCCTTCTTCACTGTCTTCTAAGATCATCTCCGGTGTTATTTTTTGATAGATCTCGAATACTTTAGCGTTCTCTCCATCGCCTTCTTTATAAGTAAATACACCATTTGTATTTTGTGTATAATTAATATCAGATTTTTCTTTTGACTGGAGATGGTCTTGTAACGAGACATATTTTCCATTAACTTTAATAATATAAGTATTGCTATCATCAGCATCAATAGCACTACCAAGTTGTGTTGAATCTTGTGAGGAAGGCTCATCATAAATGTCTTTGTCAGTTAACTCTTGTTGGCGATGTTCATCAGCCACATATTGTGTATACCCTTTATTTGATTGCAATGAGTTCCATATAGCATTATGAGTAGCTTGATTTGCTCTTGCTAATAAAATTGCTTCATAGGCATTTTTATAATTTGAATACCATCCATCTCCATTCGCAGAGCATAATCTTGCAATAACACCATTGCCTGAGGCATGTTCTGCATAATCATCCTTTATTTCTTCATCGACCTGCGTACGTATATGCTCACGTAGATCTTCAAACCATTGTTGTTTTCTGGTTAAAAATGAGTAAAAATGTTCATCCTTTCCTTGTTCTTTAGGAAAATCCGTTGTGAACTTCCAGTTGTTTTTTATCTTGTCCATAAGGATATCTTCTAATTCTTGTTGATCAGCTTCAATTTTTTGGGTGCTTTTCTCAAGAGCATCGGTTATATTAGCGGTTTTAATTAATGTTTCGTCATCTATTGTTTTATATATTTCTTGATAATTTTCATTTCTAATATGGTTTAAATAATCCCTTTTTCTGTCAATAGGCTCTTCTGTAAATATGGCATTATACGTTTCTTGTTTTTTATCCTTATACGTTGTTTTAACATCCTCATAAATTTTCTCTGTTAACAGTTTAATCAAGTGGTTTGATAATTTACTTTCTTTCAATGTTTTATTTTGAATAATAAAATATTTCAAATTGGCTTCCCAATCTTTATGATATTCAACAAACCCTAACGTTTTACCATAAAGACTTTTTTGTAGATCTTTATCTGTTAAAAGCTGATGCATATCTTTACAGGCTTCCGATAAAACTGTTCGTCTAATCTTATTTTCTTCTATCGATGAAACTATTTTTATCTCATTTACATTTTCTATCGTTTGACCATTTACTTTGACACTTTTTATCTCAATCGTTCCATTGTCGCTTTGTTCAAATTCAATTTGATATTGCTTTGCTGAAGTATTCAAAACACGTGTATAGTTATTATCGCTGTTATCTTTTTTTGTTATAGTATCTTCTACTATATAATCTCTTGTTTCATCTCCTTCTGTTCGTGGTTCATTATTATCTACAATCTTAAAACTAATTAAGGAAGAAGACTTTAATGGGTCTAAGTCTGAGGCGTTTGACTCTAATGCGTCGGTTAAATCAAATGTATGTTTTTCCTCTTCTACACTTGATTGTAGATCATCAGCAGAAGGATATAATACGGGTTCACTAACCGCTTTCATATATAGCTGACCATTAAAGAGTACGGGTACATTAAGATTTAATTGCCTTAATTGTGAATAAAGCGCTTCAACCTCATGATTAATTTGCCATACTAACGTATCTTTATTTTTTTCATAAGCAGATGAAAATAGGTCATTCTTAGACCCAAATTGAGACGTTTCTTTTAAAAATACATTAGAAGACAAGTCATTACCACGATTTGATGACGTTACAAAAAATTTATCAATCTCTTTATATTTTTCAAAAAAACGATTATTGAAATCAAATACCGAATCAAAATTTAGTGATTCCCATAGTACTTTTTCATTTTTCGAAGTTGCATCAAGAGCCCACATTTGCTGATCTTCTGTTATGAGCTTAACTAAAACATGGCCATTACGTTGTCCATGATTTTCAGTAATATAGCCTGCAGATAGTCTCACCATTTTTGATGTTTTTTCTTGCGAGTATCCTTTCTTTTTTATTAGGACATTGGATAATAAAGAGGCCGTTAAAATGGCTAAGTCTTCACAATCTCCACTTTTTTTTTCTAACGTTTCATTTACTTCTTGCCAGTAATCACATTTTACTTTGCCGTTCTGATCGGGATGCATTTTGTTGTCAAACTCATCTGATTGATAACTAAAATTATTTTGAACATACCGTAAAATTACATCGCTAATTTCAGTTACAGATAATGATGAATGAAGTAATCCTTTATCATAAAGTTGGTTAATAATGTAAGACACTTGACTATTGTTAGGATTAACTTTGTAAACATTTTGCCTAAATTTTAACTCGTGGTCAGATATTCCTAGTTTTTCTTGAATCTGCTGACGTAATTCACTACTCATTTGATCTAATGGATCTGCTATTACTGGCAAATCATTGAGTGCAGTTTGAATTACAGAACTCATTTTAGGTGTTATTCCTAACTTGATCGTGTAGTCTGATTGACATAACTGGTTTAAATAAGATTTAACGAGTTTTGTTTCAGCAAAAGACAACTGTTGGATGCCTTCCGATAAATAATTATAAATTGCTTTAGAATGATTGAGGTCAACACCGATAATTTTTATTCCATCAATCACTTTTTGTCTCAATGCGGCATCACTAAAAGGTTGTCCGATATGACTATATTCATAATGATATGTTTGATGATGATATTTTTCATAACGATGTATTGCATGAGGGCTTTCTCCCAAACGACATTTGAATTGTCACGACTA
>CAXFGY010000025.1:0-12507 GCA_964002605.1 uncultured Candidatus Marinamargulisbacteria bacterium | reverse complement strand
AAAAGCCGCGGCCATGATTACGGCTGTTGTGGGTGGTAATGGCGGGGGCAGACCAGAATTTGTTACAGCGGGTGGCGCTGATGGTGTAAAATTGATGGATGGTTTAAATTTAGGGAAGGCGTATATTTGTGAAAAGTTAAGTGGTTAGTTTAATAGGAAGATTATTGTTATGGGACGGATATTAGCGATTGATTATGGTACTAAGCGGGTGGGTATTGCATGGTCTGATCCGCTTAAAATGATGGCACATTCGCAACCTTTTTTGGAAAATAATAGTGAACTTATTACGGTTATTACTGAATTGGTTTCTACGAATAATATTGAACAGGTGGTGGTAGGATTACCTAAGAATCGTCATGGTAAGTCGACACGTCAGACTGAAAGTGTTATGGAATTTGTTAATCAATTAAAAGAGGTGTTGGTTGTACCAATTGAACTGGTTAATGAAGCCTATTCAACTCAAGCCGCTTCAAAACAGTTACATGAAATGGGTAAATCAGTTAAAGCACAGCGTTCTGTAATAGATAGTCAAGCAGCAGCGTTTTTTTTACAGGGGTATTTGGATCGGTTTTAGTGCTTAAGCAATTTTTTTTAGGATATTATATAAATCTAAAAAAATACCTGTATTTTTTTCTGCAATAACAGAAGTTTTTCTTAAATTTTCAATCAAGTGCATGAGGATTTAAAAATTTTCAGGGATTTCTTCGTCTAATAGTGGTCGTCGTTCTTGGTCAACAACTCTGTTAGGTTGTGCGTTTCGGTTTTTGAAAAATATATATAAATATACTAATACTGTAATTAGCATTGCATCATCTGAATTTAGCATTGAATCATCTGAATTAGATGTAGTTATTATTTGGGTAGTGGTATTGTTGACTTCATCAGAAAATTCGCATTTATGCCTTTCCTTTAACGTTTCCAACGACCATTCTATAAATTCTAGAATTTCGTATTCTATCGCACTTATATTTTCTAGAATTTCGTTTGCCGCAGGTTGATTTGGGGTATTTGAACTAATGATAGTAGAGTCTTCTTTTTCCAACGATCTTTCCAAAATAGCACCTTCAGATGTATCATCCTGTGAAATCTTTATAAAATTTCCCTTTATATTAGTAGGATCAAAAGGTAATGTTGTTAAATCAATCTTGCTCCAATTAAAGGGAATTTCATTCAATGTAAAACTTGATATTCTTTCTGTCTTTAAAGATGCACAAAATTTTAAGTCAGTGACATCTTCTGGAAGTGTAAATTTACCACCTTCAGGAAAAAAAATACTGCCTGGATGATTCGCAGGTGTTTGTTCTTCAGCTGATGTATTTAGTGCATCTAGTCTAGGATCTATCTTGATCGTATGACCTCCAACTTGAATTGTATGTGGTTTTTTTGGATCTGTGATATAAGTATTTGTAGGCATTCCAGTAACTGTGCAACTTCCAAGTGTGCATTCCAAACTCGCTGCTGTCTCTGTTGCAATGCTAAGATTGGTACCTGATAGAGGTCTTTGATTTTTTATTCTCATACATAGATAATCTGCAGATGCTAGCTTATCTACATATGCTTCCCTGAGAGTGAAAGATGCTATGCAAAATTTATTAGCCATGATTTTTATTCTCCATTTATTTTTATTTTGTAATTTTACTATTGCAATATTGTATTATCGATTTTTTTAGATAAAAATTGCAAAAAAATATATTGAAATTTTCTGTTTTAAAAAATGCTTATAAATTTTTATTGAATTTGTTTAGCAGTGTAAATAATAATATCCCGTTTTGGGACGTTATAAAGTGGAATATAACGTTTATATAATTTTGACCAAATGGTAATGCGTTGGGTAGGGACTTTTTTTATTTGATCAATCACTGACATTCCATCAATAATTTTGGCAAAAACAGTATAGCCAGTTCGATTTTTAATTGAATAGTTTAGGTGGGGATTATTGGCAACATTAATAAAAAATTGTGATGTGGCACTGTTAGGGTTGGTTGTTAATGCCATTGCGACCCAACCTCTTAAATTAGGTAAGCCTTTTTTAGATTCGTTTTTAATAGGAATATAGGTTTGTTTTTGTGTAAAGCCTTGTTTAAAGCCACCCCCTTGAATCATAAATCCATCAATAACACGATGAAATAATGTATTATTATAGTAGTTATCGTTAACGTAGCGTAAAAAATTTTCACACGTTTTAGGGGCTTTTTTAGGATATAGTTTCATTGCGAAATTACCCATTGATGTTTCAAATAGTACGATTGGCTTTTTTGTTTTATGAATGTTTTGCTTTATGCTTTGATCGGATAGTGTTTGATTAATTGTCGCATTGCTTGAATGAATAGTTAGGTAACTTAATAGGATAATAACATGGATAATTACATTAGGGATTAAATCCTTATCGTGTAGCTTAGTCGTTTTCATTATATAGCGGTGAGTTGTAACGCGTTTATAATATCAATGAAGTCATTAGCATTTAGTGATGCACCTCCAATGAGACCCCCATCAATATTTGTTTGTTGAAATAAAGCATGACTATTATTTGGTTTTACAGATCCGCCATATAATATTGGACATATACTGGCGTGTTCTTTACCTAATAGGGTGTGGAGTTGAACTCGAATATAATGATGGACTTCTTCAGCTTGTTCAGGTGTTGCAACTTGACCTGTTCCAATTGCCCATACTGGTTCATAGGCAATAATGAGTGGTGGGTTATCGTTATTATTTTTTAAAATAATGTTCGCTAATCCTTTTGTAAGCTGATTTTTAATGATAGACAATGTTTGATCATTTTCTCGCTCTTTTAGGCTTTCCCCGATACAAAAAATAGGTGTTAATTGATGTTTTAATGCTTGGTTAAGTTTGAGGTTAAGTATTAAATCTGTTTCGTTATGGTATTGACGTCTTTCTGAATGCCCTATTAATACATATTCGCAACCAAATTCCTTCAACATGGATGCCGATATTTCCCCAGTATAAGCGCCGTTGTCATGGTGACTAAGCGTTTGAGCCCCTATTTTAATAGCAGTGTTTTTAAATTGGGTATAAAGCATATTGATATGTGTAAAAGGAGGAATAAGGATGACCTGATTGTTATTTGTAAGGGATGCGTTTTTTAAAGAGTCAGTTAATAGGTCTGTCTCTGAAAGTGATGGGTTCATTTTCCAGTTACCAGCAATTATTTTTTTTCTTGTCATTTTATTTCTCCTTAAGGGATTAGTATGTATTATTTCAAACATTTTAATTTTGTAACAGTCTAAAGAAAGACAGGTTGTTTAAGTTTATAATTGGTATATTCATAAAATAGTTGTATGAATTGTTGGTCAGAAATTGCGTTATTATTATTTAATAATCCTTCATAATTTAGAATTTTTCTTTGAAATTCGTTTTTAACTTGATGTATTGGCGTTGACGGCTTTAGTTGTTCAAGTGTTTGGTTTAATAGTTGATATAGATGAGGCGTTGGGAGATCAAATGGCGTGCAGTAACGAATTATATTGATGCAATAAAATGCTAAGCTCAATGTATTAAAGTGACTGTGTAGTTGAGGATAATTTTTTTTTAATGTACATTGATTTAATATTAAAAATGTTTTTCCTTGGTACAGTTCACACTGAATGTTATTTGTGGGTTCAATTAAACCTCCAAATTTAAATGATTTACTAAATGCATTTTTGGCAATTATTTTTTTTTTGCCGTTTTTTTGCGTGAGGAGTTCAACTAAACAATCTTTTTCAAAATAAGGCGTTTTTTTTAAAATAATACCGGAAAGTTTAATTGATTTAGTCATTAATAGAGATAATTAATCATACTAATTGTGAGGATGAAATATATTACTTGTCCAATGATATCCAGTGATGTTGAAATAAAGGGTGCAGATGCAATTGCTGGGTCAATATGAAGCTTTCGAAACAATAAAGGTAATAATGTTCCGAGTAATGTTGCTGTCATTATGTTAAGTAATATAGCTACACTCACAATGATAATTAGTAACGCTTGAAAGTGTAGTAAATAGAATGAAATGATAAAGACGAGGCCTCCGATAATCAGTCCGATGATGCTGCCAATAGCAAGTTCGCGTATAATATACTTTAACGTATTATTTGCTTTTAAATGGCCTGTTGCGATGCCACGAACAACAATTGTTGCAGACTGATTACCAACATTACCCGCTAACCCCATTAATAAAGGAATAAAGCTAATACATAGTGCTAAGGGAAATAGAGATGTGTTTAGATGCTTTGAGAAAGTGGTAATAAGATAAGATGCAACAATTCCGCCTAATACGGTAATAATAAGCCAAGGAACACGTGAAATTATAGGATGAAAAATGTGTCCATGAAGTAATTTATCTTCATCAATTTCAGCAGTTCCTGATAATTTATATAAATCTTCAGTTGCTTCTTCAACAACAATATCAACGATATCATCTACTGTAATTAAACCAACGAGCTCGTTGTTATCATTAACAACAGGGAGTGCGACAACGTTGTATTTTTGAAATAGTAAAGAGACTTCTTCTTGATCATCATTAATGTGAATTTTAATAGGGTAGTCATTTCGAATAGATTTGATTGAGTTGGTATCTGGTGTCATTAGTAAATTTCGTAAGGTTGTATAGCCAATGAGTTGATGTTTTTTGTTGGTGATGAAAATATAAAATGCAATTTCTGAGTCAGGAGGGTTTTGGTTTTGAATTTGTATTATTGCATTTTTAATTGTTAAGTTTTCAGGAATTGATATATGTTGTGATGTCATAATTGAACCTGCTGAGTTAGGGAGGTACGTTAATAGTTCTTGAATATCGTTGGCCTCAGATTGGGGTAATGCGTTAATGATATCATTGGCTTTTGATTTGTCAGTATCTTGTAACTCTTCAATTAAGTCCGCAGCATCATCGGGTTCCATTTTTTCAATGTATTTTGCAGCTAATGTTGTTTTTAATTGTTGGATTAATTCAATTTGTTGTAATAATGTCATTTCTTCTAATATATCTGCACCAAGTTCAGGATTGATATTAAGAAAAAATTGATGTTGTTGATTTATTGGTAAATTTGAAACTTCTTCTGCAATATCTGCTTCATGATAATCTTTAAAAAATTTTTTGAATTGAGATGATTTTTTTGGATTGAGTAGTGCTTGAATTTCGTCAGCTGTTGGTCGATGACGTGATTCTTTCATTAATTTTTATTCCCACTCAATTGTAGCCGGTGGTTTTGATGAAATATCGTAAACAACACGGTTGATTTGTGGGATTTCATTAATAATTCGATTTGATATTTCTTCAAGTACCTCATAAGGAAGATGTGCCCAATTTGCTGTCATTGCATCTTCGGATGTTACTGACCGAATTGCACATACATGAGAATAGGTTCGTTTATCCCCTTGAACCCCGACACTTTTGATGGGGAGTAGTATTGCGAATGCCTGCCATATTTTTTTGTATAATCCTGCTTTTTTTATGACATCAATAACAATGAAATCAGCATCTTGTAATACTTTAACACGATCAGGTGTGATTTCTCCTAGAATTCGAATCGCAAGTCCTGGTCCTGGGAAGGGTTGCCTCATAATGATTTCTTCTGGCAATCCTAGAGAAATACCGACTTGTCGAACTTCATCTTTAAATAATTTATTGAGTGGTTCAATCAGTTTGAAATTAATATCTTTTGGTAAGCCACCAACGTTATGATGTGTTTTAATGGTTACGGCTGTTTCTGGAACATCTCCAACACCTGATTCAATAACATCTGGATATAATGTGCCTTGGGCAAGGTAAGTAAAATCATCGGCAATTTTTTTGGATTCTTCTTCAAAAACACGAATAAATTCTTCTCCAATTACTTTTCGTTTTTTTTCTGGGTCTGTAATTCCTTTTACTTTATTAAAAAAGCGTTCTTGTGCATTAATATAGATTAAATTAATTTGAAAGGTGCCAGAAAATAATTGTTTGATGCGTTCAGATTCTTTTTTTCGCATAAAGCCATGATCAATGAACATGCAGGTGAGTTGATTTTTGACTGCTTTTTGTAATAATGCAGCGACGGTTGATGAATCAACACCACCAGAGAGTGCTAAAAGGACTTTATTTTTGCCAATGGTTTTTTGAATCGTATTAATCGAAGATGTAATAAATGAGTTGGGTGTCCAAGTGGGTTTGCAACGACATATTTTTATAATAAAATTTTTAATTAGTTCAATTCCTTTAGGTGTATGCGTAACCTCAGGGTGAAATTGTACACCGTATAATTTTTTGTCTGGATAACCGATGCTTGCGATTGAACAATTTTCGGTATGACCAAGTCGCTGAAACCCTTGTGGCATTTGTGTGACTTGATCTCCATGGCTCATCCAAATTGACATTTCTAGCCATAAGCCTTCAAATAAATCAAAATTGTTATCGATATATAAATTAGCCTTACCATATTCATGCTTTTCGCCTGGTTTGACGGTGCCTCCGAGTAAATGAGCCATGAGTTGCATGCCATAACAAATACCGAGTATGGGGATTCCTGAATTGAAAATTTCAGGATGGCATTTTGGTGCATTGGTATCAAATACGGACGATGGACCACCTGATAGAATAATGCCGTTAACATTTTTTTGTTTGAGCTCTGCTGGTGTTAATTGATGAGATAAAACTTCGCAGTAAACATTTGATTCTCGTATTTTTCGAGCAATAATTTTACTATATTGAGATCCAAAATCAAGAATTGCGATCATTGGTTTTCGATATACTTCATATTTATTTATACATGCCTAGGCTTTGGGCTTTTTGGTAAATTTTACCTTCTGTTAATAATGAAGGCGCAATAACAACATCAATGTTATGCATTTCTTTCATATTTTCAGCACCAAGTGTTGCAAAACAGGTTTTAATTGCTCCCTCAAAGTTTTGCGAGCCGTCATCAGAGTGTGATGGTCCGATCATAATGGTTTCTAGAGAGGCGATTTGACCAACTTCAATTCTTGCTCCTCGAGGAAGTACTGCGTTAGGAGTCGCCATTCCCCAATGAAAGCCATTTCCAGGCGCTTCAAAAGAACGGGCAATGGGAGATCCAATCATAACTGCATCAGCACCACATGCTAATGCTTTACAAATATCGCCAGAATTGACAATTCCACCATCTGCAATAATCGGAATGTATTGACCTGTTTCTTTTTGATATTGGTTTCTTGCTGCTACGCAATCAATAATTGATGTTGCCATTGGAACTCCAATTCCTAATACACCTCTTGTGGTACATGCTGCTCCTGGTCCGATGCCAACAAAAATACCTTGAATTCCAGTTTTTAATAATTCGTAAGTCACATCGGCGGTAGTGGTATTGCCGACGAGCACTGGAATGGTCATTTCTTTACAAAATGTACTTAGGTTAAGGGCTTTATTATTATTTTTAGTATGAAAATTAGGAGATACAACGGTAGATTGAATTAAGAATATATCGGCCCCTGCTTCAGCCGCAATTGGACCCAGATGGAGTGCGTTTTGAGGTGTTGAAGATACAGCAACTGGAACACCTTGTAATTTAATTTCTGTAATTCGATCTTTAATTAAATCGTCACGTATTTTATTTTCTTTGTATATTTCTTGCATTAGTGACACATAATCAGATTTAGAGACATTTGCTATTTTTTTTAGAATTTCGTCAGGATTTTCATAGCGAGTTTGGACGCCTTCTAGGTTCAAAATACCTAATCCACCATATTGTCCCAGAAGACCAGCTGTTTTAGGGCTAACTACTGAATCCATTGCAGATGCAATAATTGGAATAGGCAATTTAATTCCGCCGATAGTGCTTGTGATATTTACCATGTCTATGTCAATTGTTTTTTGTGATGGGACTAACGCAATTTCATTAAGTCCATACGCTCGCTTAAGTTCTTTTGGCGTTATTGACATTTTGGAGTACTCCTATTTTGAAATTCAATAAAATAAAAATTTGATAGATAATACCAAAAAATACTTGTGTTGTCAAAAAAATGATTTTTAATAAACACTAAAATAGTGGTTGTTATAAAATTGAAATTTCCGGTATATTTAATAAAATTGATTTATATATGTAGTTAATTATTAATATAAATTACTAATATTTTGAGGAGTTGTTAGTGTTGTGACCAATGAAAATAAGTCTGAGATGTCATTTGTTGAGAAAGTACGATTAAATTTTTTTTATGGCTTGGTAGTTGTATTACCTGTTTTTGCAACAGTTTGGTTGGTTTTGTTTATCATTGAATGGATTACAGGACCCGCTAGTACTTTAATTGGACCGGGAATGCCTCAGTTATTCAGTTTTGTTGTTACTATAATTTTTATTATATTAGTTGGTTTGATTGCTAAAAATTATGTGGGAAAAATTATTTTAAATTTTGTTGAATCCGTTTTTGTTAAAATACCGATTATTGGCGCAATTTATACATCGAGTAAACAAATTATTTCGGCGTTTAGCTTAAAAGATACGAAAAATTTAGTTCCTGTTTTAGTTGAATATCCCAGAAAAGATCTTTGGGCGTTGGGTTTCATTACTCAAGAAAATGTGGCAGGAATTAATTTGCAAGATGGATCTGAGTTTGGTAATAATCAATTAGCTGTTTTTATTCCAACAACCCCAAATCCGACATCCGGTTATTTTGTTTATTCTGATAAGGATGCAATTAAGCGTTTGGATATGAGTGTTGAGCAAAGTATTAAGCTATTAATGTCGGCTGGGGTAATTAATCCAAGTAGTCGATTGTAAAATAGTATTGATTTATAATTTTTTTGATTTGTATGTAACTTTTAGTTAATTTTTGGCGTGATCGTAACGAAATCAGCCAGTGCTTCTGGTAAATAACATATGACGTCGCTAGGTGTAAGTCCGATGTGGTATTTTTTAAATGCAAGATCACCTGCTTTTCCATGTATATAAACGCCGATACAACTTGCTTCAAATGTTGATAGCCTTTGTAACATTAATGCACCAATGCACCCGCTGAGGACATCGCCCATTCCTGCTACGGCCATTCCTGGGTTGCCAGAGGGATTTTTGTAGGTTTTAGAATGCTGTTGTGCGACTAAAGTAGGCGCTCCTTTTAAAACAATCACATGTGTGTTGTTGTTTGTTATTGTCTGCAGTTGATGGTGTTTGTTCGTGATTTTTTCTTGAATTAATTTTTCAAACTCTCCTTGGTGAGGGGTTAAAATGCTTGATATATGATTTAGCTGAGATAATGTTTCTTTTTTTAAGGCATGAATCGCATCAGCGTCAATGACACAAGGAAGGGGTGTTTGCCATTGTTCTGATAGGATAAGATTGACTAAGCCTTTTGTGTCTGGATGAGTGCCTAACCCAGGTCCAATAATGAGTCCCTCGATTCGGTGTTCGCGAATTTTATTCAGTAAATGAGCCCAATTATTGTGAGATAGGTGAGTATCATTTGAAATTGTAATTGCAATTGCTTCTGGGCAAGTTGTTTGAATAATTGATGTGACGCTTTTGATTGAGAAGACAATGACACTGCCAATTCCACAACGAAATGCAGCCTGTGTTGCTAAAATGACAGCGCCAGTATAGTGTGCCGAACCGGCGATAATTCCTAATCGTCCACAGTTACCTTTATGGAATGTCATGGGTCTTGTTATGTGAGGGTTTTTTATTTTCATTTAATAGTGTGTATTTTATTAAATTATTTTAGCATAAAATTTTTTTGAAAAAAATTGATAATTAAAACATGGTCATGTTGTTTTTGTGGCGCGCCCGCAGGGATTCGAACCCCGGACCTGCAGATTCGAAGTCTGACGCTCTATCCAGCTGAGCTACAGGCGCACAATTAATTATTATAACAATAAAAAAAGTATCTGGTAAATTAAGTATCAACATTAATTTAATAAATAATATTAATTTATAACGTGGAATTTCTACTAAATAAAACGTTATTTGTGATTAAATTAAGTTCAACATAGAAAAGTAGTATCTATACCTGATATTTTTGTAATTAATTTTACATACTAAAACTTATTGTGTTTTTAAAAAATATTTTTTAGTTTATTGTTTATTTTTTTTTAAAAGGGGGTACTATTGTATAGGTAACGCATATTTTTATATAAATTAAAAAGGGATTTTTAATGAATAATATTCAAAAAAAGTTAAATAAAGGAATACAAAAAAAAACAAAAAGTAGAAAAAAGTTTTTATCAACATTTGAGTCTGAATATGAAAAACAACAACTAGAGTATCGGCGAAATTATCAAAAAGAATATCGATTAAAAAATAAAGAAAAAGTTCAGCAGTACCAAAAAGCGTATAAGTTGAAAAATAAAAAGAAATTAAAGCAATATCATGACCAATACCGATTAGAAAATGCTGATAAAATTAAGCAATATTATGAAGATAATCGTGAAAAATTGGTACAGTATTGGAAGGATTATAAGGCAAAAAATTCAAAAAAAGTTGCTGAATATCATAAAAAATATCAAGCTAAAAATGCAGCGGAATTAAAAAAATATAAGCATGAATATTATTTGAAAAATAAAGATGAAATTAAAAAACGCAAATTGGCAAATAAAATTGATAAGGATCAAAAGGTCAAAGATATTCTCTCACGTTTGAGAAAACGGCTTTCAAATAATTAATTTACCTAGTTTTAATTTAATTTTTGTAAAGAAATTAGGCCGTCACATTTGAATGTTTATTTATTAGTCTCTGTTGCGAAATGCCTAATCTTTACAACTTTTACCTTCGTTATGTATTGCTGCACCATTTCCTCAGGCGATAAATCGCAAATCTTATACCTTTGGCGACATCGTAATCGATTTTTTCTGTTTTGTGACAGTCTCTATTATCAGTTTTAGCCTGGTTTAATTTTTTTGTGATTTAGTGATCAGTAATAATGGGTAGTCCAGATTTGTTTAAGTATTCGTTTAGGCTATTTAATTGATATGTCTTTAAGCCAGGCTTGAATGTGACTTTGGGTGGTATCGGTGTCACTTAAAACTCCCAATGTGGCGGTATGAGGAGGCACTACACCATATATTTTTTTAAAATCGTTATAAATATTAATTTTATGTGATCGCCATTGACCAACATATTGATTGCCATGGTCTAATACAATTGTACGTAGTTTATGACTGTAGGCACCCTCTACAAAGGGACCATCATGGGCTTGATTGGCCCAGACATAGGCTAATGAATAGTCATAAGGTAATTTTTTATAGAATAGTAAAAAGAGTTTGTCGATTTGTTGGCGAACCCAGGATTTGCGGTCTGTATCTTCTGTAAATAGAATTAATATTCTAATTGAAGCGTCGTCTAAATGTTTTTTAGCAATATTAGCTGATGGTATTATTTGTGATACTTTCCATGAAAATGATAGCGTTTGTGTTTTGTGAATGTTTATTGATGGTTTCCAAGTTAGTCCAGAATGACTTTTTTGACTGTCTATTATTATTTGATTATTATTTACCTTATACTGGGTTGGGGTATGAGTCTTGGGAGAAATCATTGTTTCCCAGTCATTTAGATTTTTAAGTGAAATTTCAGTACTTAGGATGATCTGGGGTAGTCCTAATCCAAAAATTATGCTAATTATTATAGTATAAATATTCATAAGGAGAATTAGTATAGCATGTCGAATCGAATGATTGCAGTCAAATTATTTAAAGGAACTGATAGTGATGTTGCGTATGAAAATCAGCCTGTAACTGCTTATTTACCTTCATTTTTGTCAGGTGATCAAGATAAAGATAATATCGAAAAACGAATTATTGCTACTTTTTTAAAGTCTGATCCAACTATTCTAAAAGCAGGGTGGCATTATCAAGATGACGACAGTCGAGTATATTGGTTAACTAATCCAGTTGTTTAATTTTTTTTGAGTGGGATTAAAGCGGTAAATAGACTTTTTCTACCCATTTTTTTAATGTGTTGATCCAGTCTGGGTCAGTATTAAGACAGTCAATATAGGTAAAGCTTTCGCCCCCATTTTCTAGAAATAGTTCTCGTATACCCATGTTAATTTCTTCAAGTGTTTCTAGACAATCAGTCACAAATGATGGGCAGACGATACCGAGTTTTTTGACGCCATTTTCGCATAACTTTTTAACAAATTCTTCGGTGTTGGGTAATAGCCAGGGATCGTTTCCTAATCGTGATTGGTAAGCAATTCCATAATTGTCTTTATGGATTTTTAGTTGTTTTACGATTTTTTCAGTTGTTTCAATTGTATGGTGTTGGTAGCATGTCTCCCATGCTTTTGAGGGTGTTTTGCAACAGTTATTGGATAGGCAGTGGTTTTGGGTAGGGTCTGTTTTTTTGAGATGTCGATAGGGAAGTCCATGATAACTAAAAAGTAAGTAATCAATATCAATGAGTTTGGGTTTAATGATGTTGATGAGTGCATTGAGGTAATCTGGATCTTTATAGAAAGGCGGTTGAAAGTAGAGTTTAATGGTATGTTTCGTTTTTTTAATTCTCATAATTAATCAGTTTTCAAGAAAAATCTCTACAAAAATAATTTCTTAAATTTAATTTGATAAAAAGG
>CAXFGY010000024.1:0-13080 GCA_964002605.1 uncultured Candidatus Marinamargulisbacteria bacterium | reverse complement strand
CTATTAATTTTTCTAATAATTAATCGTTTTTTTTTAACTGGCATTTTACTTTTCAATAAATAAACAACAACACCTAATTTTAAAAATCGTGATTTGAATTTCAAATAATGCTGAACTGCCAAAATTTCAGTAGGAACCATAATAACGCCCTTTAATTGAGTATCAACAGCACACAATAAAGCCACCATAGCGATATCCGTTTTTCCTGAACCAACATCACCTTGAATCAGACGATTCATTGCTACAGGTTGAGATAAATCTTTCAACACCTCTTTAACAACTCGCGATTGAGCAATAGTAAATGAATAAGGCAGTGTTTGTATATATCGTTGATACAATACGCCATTAATAATCAACTTATGAGCAAAAAACCGTCTGAATGACTGCCTATATCGCGATAATTGAAGCTGATAATAAAAAAACTCTTCAAATATTAATCGATTCCTTGCTTCATTTATTAATGATAAATCTGTTGGTTGATGAATACATCTTATTGCTTCAGATAATTTTAGCCGTGAATAAAATAAAGTATAAGAAGGTAAACCAACATCAAGTGTCATTAAGTTTTTATTTAAAATTAATTGTATGCATTTACGAAAAGTTGATTGATATAACCCATTAATCAAACGATAAACCGGAACAATTCCCAAAGATCTATACTCAGCATCTGCCTTTACCCATTCAATTTCTGAAACATGAACTTGAATTTCATTAGTAAATTTATTCCAAACTACTTTACCTTTAATAATAAAACGTCGTCCTTTAAAAAGGATTTTTTGCAAATGCATTTGATTAAACCAAACACACTTTATCTGACCTGTTTCATCACTCATATATGCTTCTAAAACCGCTGATTTACGTTTATAATTTTCAAATATTACCGTATCTAAAATAGCTAAAAAAATAACATTCATATCAGGTGTAAAGGAATTTATTTTTGGCATATTACGACGATCTTGATATGTTTCTGGTACATAAAACAATAAATCTTCTTCTGTATAAATATCTAATTTAGCAAAAAGTGCTGCAATTCTAGGACCCACCCCCTTAAGATACTGTATAGATTGAGTAATCGTACTATCTTGGGTCTCAACTACACCCAACTACCGCTTCCCCAGATTCCAAGATTGAATAAGCTGATCAACAGGAATAATCATATTATCACGTGAATGGTTAACTTCTATCGATAAATTTGAAGTTGTCCTTCCAATTAAATAACACCCCGATTTAAACTGCTGAACAACAGAAAAAACAAGATCCTGATACTGATCTTCAAACGCAATAAGATAACCACCATTTTCACTAAACAAAACTGTTTCCAAAGAATCAAATTGACTTAAATCTAAAGTAACACCAACATGACAATACCCATTTTCTCCTAACACCATCTCAATTATTGTTTGCCAAAGCCCACCCATTGAAATATCATGAACCTGAGTCAAATACCTATGTAAAATTAACGAATAAACTGCTTGATTTTGAGAGTCTTCTTGAGATAAACGAACTTGAGGAGCAACTTTATTTATCGAAACCATCGACTCAAATTGAGTTCCCCCAAATTCAGGAAAACGATCTCCCAATAAAGCAATATTCAAACCAGGTTTCTTTAACTGCATAGTTAATGTATGAAAATAATTTTCAACTTTACCCAAACACATTACCACCGGAGAAGGAATGACCGCATTTCCTGATTTAGACTCATTATAAAAACTAACATTTCCTGAAATAATTGGAATTGATTCGCCATCAATAAAACTTAAATGATTTGCAGCATCAGAAATACCTTTAATTCCTTGATCAAAATCATAAAATATAGAAGGGTTTTCAGGATTACCATAATTTAAACAATCAGTTAAAGCGATAGGTTTACCCCCAACAGAAATCACATTACGAACAGACTCAGCCACTGCATAACATCCTGCGACATACGGATCGATATCACCATATAAATTACTATCCATACTCACACTAATACCCACCGTCGATGATTGTATAGGAGCAATCACAACAGCATCCGCTTCACCAGGATAAATAATTGTATCTCCCCTAACAGAATGATCAAAATGAGTATACACATGCCGCTTAGATCGATTATTTAGTATTTTTAAACTACTCAAACAATAATCATAAAGTTGTTGATTAGACAGGTGATCTCGATATAACGGGGTTGTTATATTAATGCTTCGCTCACTCATCGAACGGTTCACTTTAACTTCTGTTGTAATCACTTTAATCGGTAATTGGCACACAACTTCTGAGCAATAATTAATAGTAAAACTTTGATCTGCTGTAATTTGACCAATAACAACAGCACCTGCATTAGGATAAAGCTTAGGAAGTTCAAATGTGTTATTAAATAAGTCTAAAACCTCAGTAGTAAAATATTTAGGAACAACTAAACAAAAACGCTCCTGAGTTTCAGAACAAGCAATCACTTCTGCCGATAAACCGGTAAAAGCAACATTAACATCATCTAAATTAATGTTAACACCAAAACCACCACCAACAGCAATTTCAGAAGTAGCACAAGCAATTCCACCTGCTCCCAAATCTTTAAACCCAATAGGTATATTTCTTTCATATACCTTAGCTAATAATGATTTCATGGCTTCAGCTAAAACACGCTTTAAAAAAGGATCATGAACTTGAACCGCACCCACATTATGAGAATCATCCGTTTGATCCAAAGTAGCTGAAGAAAAGCTAGCACCTCCAAAACCTGTCGCATCAGTAGATTTTCCAAATATAATAACATCATAAGGTTCATATTTAGCGTTTTCAGGGGTATAACTATGAACAATATGATTCTTTTCAACAATTCCAATTGCAGCCACATTCACCAAACAATTGTCATTATAAGAATGATGATAAAGAGTTTCTCCACCCAAAACAGGCACCCCTAATGCATTACCATATTCACCAATTCCTAAAACGACTTTTTCAGCAATCTCTGAAACAAAACTTTGAGCCGTAGATTTAGGGTCACCAAAATGCAAAGAATTAAGAACACCGATAACATCAGCACCCATGCAATAAACATCCCGAACACAACCTCCTACACCTGTAGCAGCCCCTTCAATAGGAAGAATTTGAGAAGGATGATTATGTGATTCATGAGAAACCGCAAGACAATAAGTCTTATTTTCATGAGTTGTAAGACGAATAATACCAGCATCTTCACCAATTCCTAAAACAACATCAGAACCTGTTATAGGAAATTGCTTAAGCAAAGATTTACTACTTTTATAAGAACAATGCTCAGACCACATTGTATCAAATATATACTGTTCTACAATTGTTGGTTCTCGTCCAATTAATTTAACAACATCATTAAAATCTTTAGATGATAACACCATATAAATTATAGTATATCTTGGATCCTAAAAACAGAAAAGAAAACTATAAATTACAATTGCTTATTTTCTCTAAAACTATAATACCCTTTTGGACTAATAATTAAGTGATCCGTAATATGAATCCTTAAAGAGTCACTTAAATGCATTAAATCTTGAGAAAACTGTAACTCATCAATATTAGGTGCTAAACTTCCACTTGGATGATTATGAACAACAACAATATTTTCTGCATAATCACGTAATGCCTTAGAAAATATTTCCCGTGTAGACCTAAAAGAAACTTCCTTACAGGAAATAAGCTCATTTGACCCAGATAATGTCAACAAAATTGTTTTTTTTTGAGAATCAAAAGCAAATAATTTAACAATATCATAAATATCTTGACAATTTTGAATAAAATATCCTTGTCTTGGATAAATAAACCGTCGCGTTAATTCAAATGAAACCATAATTTGAAAAGCGCGTGAATCACCAATCCCTTTTATCTGTAAAAGAGACTCATATGATGGACCTTTACCAAGACTCTTATAAAATTCACTTAAAATACCCTCTGCTAAATTAGAGTCTTTACTTTTTACACCTAACTTGTTTACAAAAAAAAAGACTAACTCTTTATTTGTTAATGAAGAAACGCCATATGACTTAATTTTATCACAAATAGCTATTAGCTTACCTAAAATATCATTTTTTGAATGCATAACATTCAAATAATATTAGAAATAATAAAAATTGACAAGTAACTAAAATATCAAAAAATTTAAAATGTTACGTAACAAATTAACTGTACAAATAATAATTTATGAAATAGTTATAAAACTATCCCTTTTTTTTAACTCTTCTTGATAAATTTCGACTTGGAGAAAAAACAAGGGTATCTGTTTCAGGTAAATCTATACGCTCACCAGTATTGGGATCTCGACCAACACGAGCTTTTCGACGACGAACAAGAAACTTTCCAAATCCAACAATTTGAATGACATTTTCATTCACTAATTCATCTGCAATACGATCAAAAATTAACTCTACGTTTTCCTTAACTTGTTTAGGTGTCAAAGATAAATGATTCGCCAACTTTTGAGACAATTTATCCTTATTAATAACGTTTAATTTTTTTTTCATTATAAAAACCCCTTTTATAAAATTTTTTGAAAACCTACTTACTATTATACTTATTTTTTATTGAATAACAATTACTTTTTTTAATATAATAAAACAAGTTTAAAATTAATAAATATATGGTAAAAATACAACAATGAAAGTTAAATTTAAAAAAATAACCAACATTAATAATGATCTTAATGAACTTTTAAGTGCTATCGAAAAAGAATGGTTACAAATAGGAGGAGAACCTGGAATAAATGAATTTTATTATAAAAAAATATCCAAAGTAAACAAAAAAAAAGAAAAAACAGAACTACTCTATGATAACAACAAAGTTGTTGGATTCTACTTATCAGAAATGAGCTCCCAACATTATGGCGTCGTAACAATATATTGCAAACAAAAAAAATACATTAAACCTCTTTCTGAAAGAATTATTGAAAATGGAATATTTATCAACGCACAAATTGAAATCTCAACAATCACTTTTAAAGAAGAATTTAAATCCACATTCCAAGAACACGATCTCATCATCAACCAACGACACCGTATGTCATTACAACTTGACAGCTTAACCCCATTTAATATAGCCAAAGACGAATATGATTATTTTTTAATGGACAATCAATACTCGAATATAACTGGTGCGATTAGCTATGAAGCCCACCTAATTAGTAAAGATTACAAACATTACCCAGATATGAATACCCTCGAAAAAAGAATTCAACTCGAAAAGGATGTGTTTAATAAAAGATCCGGTGAAGTAAATAAAAATGCATCAATCATGATTTGTAAAAACACAACCATTATTGGATACTGCTTAGTTGTAAACTGCAAAGATTGCTGGGGACACAAAGTCGTTCCATGGATTTTTGATATTGCGATTCATCCAAACTATATGGGTCAAAAATTAGGAAAAAAAATACTTCAAGCATCAATTAATTCACTAATTAACCAAAAATTTCCCATCATGGGACTCTCTGTTACTGAAAATAATTTCAACGCCATTCGACTCTATGAATCCGTTGGGTTTTATATAATTGATGACTTTTATGAGTTTATTAAACCTGTTCAACTATAATTTTTTAACCCATTTAGACACAGTAAATGGATCCTGAACAAGTGCAGTGGCAACACCAACAAGCAATGCTCCTTCAGATAACACCTCTTGTACTCTATTAAAATTAGAAACACCTCCAGTTGCCATCATTGGAATTCCCAAAGGACGAATCAGTCGAACCATTTCTAATGTACGCTGATAAAGCGTAGGACCACTTAAACCTCCCCCTCCGATGGACATATCCCCATCATTTAAACCGACATCATAACATGCTTTATATTGTGTATTGCCTAAATTGAGATACATATTTGAAACAGAAGAAACCACTTTAGCTAATGCCAATAAATCATGATCTGCTTGATCTGGCGAAGCTTTTACACCAATCAAAACTGAAGAACGTGCACGCATCGTCACTAATAATTCATTTAATTGATCCAAATTTTGACTTAAATCTGTTCCAGAAGGCGTATTGGGACAACTAATATTTAATTCACAATACACACAACCTTCAAGACCAGCGACATCAACAAACTCAATAATACGATCATACACCATTAAATAATCTGCAAGACAATGTCCCCCAATACTAATTCCCAATGGACGACCATAACGAAATAAATCTTTCTGCTTAATTTCTTCTAAAAATTGATCAATTCCAGGACCAGGTAACCCCAAAGCATTAATCAAAGAAGACTGTCCCTTATAAACAACTTCTTGATACCGAGGACGCACATTACCTCGGCGAGAATCTGTAGTAATCGTTTTAAAACATCCTCCTCCCAAACCCAAACGTAACCACAATTCAAGCTGATTATAATCACCTTGAAACGCAGCAAAAACAATAGGATGACCAAACATCACATTGCCGATTAATACAGACTTTTTCACAATAATAGGTGGTGTTAAGTGATGAATACCTGTACGTATTACACCGCCGATTAAATATTCGCCAACTTTAACAACAGGTTCAAAATCACGCGGACGACTCAGCACAATTTGAATACAACGAATAGCATATTTCAAACATAATCGTATGCTACGATACAGCCAAGACCCTAATTGCAAATAAACCCATACACCAAGTGACCTCATCACTGCTATAATACACTAGAAATGACACAAAAAAAACGACTAGACAACTACATCCAACAAACATACTGCTACCAATCACTGTCCGAAGCACAATCAATAATTATACAAGGGTTTATCTTTATCAACGATCAAAAGGAAACGAAACCAGGTACCCTTATTTCAGCAAATGATATGATTGAAAATCGCTACCAAAAACCCCAATATGTTAGTCGAGGTGGTCTCAAACTTGAAGGCGCATTTCAAACCTTTAAACTATCCTGTCAAAACAAACATTGCTTAGATATTGGTCTCTCAACCGGGGGCTTCACCGATTATTTGCTGCAACAAAAAGCAAGCCATGTAACCGGTATCGATGTTGCTTACGGCAAAGTCGATACCACAATTCGTAACCATCCCCAAACAACCATCATCGAACGCCAAAATGCGCGTACATTTAAAATCCCTCCATCATCGTCACCTATTTCACTTGTTGTTATGGATGTCTCTTTTATTGCTGTACATAAAATACTCGTTAATATTATCCCTCAACTATCTGATCCAACCGATTACATTGTCTTAATTAAACCCCAATTTGAAGGTAAAAAAGAATTCGTTCCTTCTGGAGGTGTCATCAAAGACCCCAACATAATTACCACTATTTTAGAAACAACAACCCAACAATTACAAACTATTGGACTTACCAAAATCAAAACCTGTAAATCCCCCATTACAGGTAACAAAGGTAATCAAGAATACTTTTTTTGGCTAAAAAAACATACAAATCTATCATAAAATGTCATCTCTTATCTCCAAAGTTGATTATTTAATTATTGGTCAAGGTTTAGCAGGATCCATATTAAGTTGGACATTACAACAACACAAACAATCCTTTTTAATAATCGACAATCATTATCAAAACGCAGCAAGTCAAGTAGGCGCCGGTCTAATAAACTATATATCAGGCAAACGATTAACACTCACATGGGAAGCGCAAACATTAATTCCCTTTGCTAAAAAGTTTTATACCACAATTGAAACCCAACTCAATACCTCATTTTTCAAACCCTTAACTGAAATACGCTTTCTCATGACACCAGAAGAAGAAAATTATGCAAAAAAACGACTCAAAGACCCTAAATTTAAACCCTATCTTTCAACAATAACATCAAACCCAACTAGTCCATTTAAACAAGTCACCATTAATCAATCGAGTATCCTTAATATACCCCAATTTTTAAACGCATTACATCATAACTTTACGAAAAACAATCAACTCATCCAAAGCCAAATGAATTGGTCACAATTATGCCAAACCAATCAAGGGATTGAATATCACTATAAAAATAAAAAGATTAAAGCCAAAAACCTCATTTTATGTGTCGGTAGTAAACTAACAGAAACACCTTGGTTTTCAAACATCCACTATCGCTTAGCCAAAGGTGAAACAATAACCATAAAAATACCTCAAAACCAATCCACACAAATTTATAACTTCGGCAAATGGCTTATTCCCTTTAATAATCACTGGCGTCTCGGTGCCACATATGAATGGAATGAACTCAATCACACCCCCACACTAAAAGGCAAAAAAGAACTACTCGACAATCTAAACAAAGCCCATTTTCTATCCTCTCAAATAACTGACACTGATATCATCAATCACCAAGCCGCCATTCGCTGCATCGTCCCCGACAACGCGCCTATTATTGGGACACACCCACATTATAAACACATTCATGTTCTAGGTGGATTAGGTTCAAAAGGAGTAATGATTGCACCGTATTATGCGCAACAATTAGTTAATCATCTTTTAAAAAAAGACCCCCTACCCCCTCATGTTGATTGTAAGCGGTTAATAGAAACTATAAAAAGTAATTGACAGATCAGGAATCTCCTATCATTGGATCCTTTCAACTAAATTCTATCTGAAAACCATTCTTGAATCCTAACTTGTATTAAGTATTATATCTATTACTTCTTTATTAACTTTACGTGATTGTTTCAGAGCCAAAGTTTCTATTATAGAAATAAATTGCTCTTTTATTGTTTGTATAGGAATCAATTTACGTTCTTTATAGTCTCTAAAATTACCGAACGTAACACAAAGATTCCATTGACCATCCTCATCCTTAAGGTCGTTAGAAATTTGAGTTACTAATTCAGATGTCTCATCATATTCGACGTCTAATTGTTGTTCTTGTATTTCTGGTTCTGATATTTCGCTTTGTTGTGCTGTTGCTATTCGTGGTTCTTCTGATTTATATTTTATAAGTTGGTCTCTTAATTCATTTATTTTTTCTAATTTAAAGATTAATTCGAATTTTCCGTTTTCAATTTCATTTGTTAATTTATCAGTCACTCTTGAGGATGTTGCAGATTCCACAGAATTCAAATGTTTTTCAAATAGTTCAAAGCATACTCTATCTTCAAGCTTTTTCTTTTTTTCAGCTAGCACTTGGACTAGCGTGTCAATAAATTTAACTTTCTCTTCTTCTACATTTCTTTCAAGGTCTTTCTCTTTGATAGTTGACAGTTTTTTCAGTTCAGAAGTAGATTCTTCTATAAATTGATCGAATATCTTGTTAAGTTGAAATTGGTCACCCGTAACTATTTCTTTAATTTTATCAAATAGAAAATCCCCCTTTAAAAATTGCTCAAAACAGTTTATAATTTCTTTTTTGTATTGGAAGGCGTCGATGTTTTTTTCTTTTAAAATTTGTTTTTTAAAAGTTTCTTGATTTTTTTCCCCCATAGGATTTTTTGGTGAAAAAAGTTTTTTCATAATGTAATTTAAAGTATTATTTTTACCATAAAAAACAGGGTCTTTTTCAAAATATTCATTTTCTTCAAAATCATGACGGCAGACTCCTGAAAGAACATAAATATCTATCAAAATGTTTTCATCTATACTAAATAAATCGTTTATAAATTCTGGTGCAGCTGCTAAAATTTCATGAAGAATATGTCTGTCCTTTAAAAGATCTGAGTTATTTCGTTCTAATAAATTAACAACGCTTTGATATTCTTTGTCTTGTAGCATAGATATATCAAGCAAATATCGAACATAAGATTTATTTGTCCACATTACTGCTGGAACACTACTAAAATTTATAGTAGTAGCAGCAACATCGTAATATATTTTTTGTTCATATTCATCGTATTCATTGCTTTTTAAGTATTTTAAGTCATACCCTTGTTTACTAAAAATATTGTCTTTTATAGAGGAAATAGATTTTTCTAATTGAGCTTTTGTTTGTCTTATAAATTCATCTGTTAAATCTAATTTTTGTTGATGCATTAGGTCTATTAAGTCATTTTTTAATTTCTCTAGTAAATTACATACATTTTTATTATGTGATTTGGGGCCTGTAAATAATGAATTTTTTTCTAATTCTAAAACTATTTCTGATCCTACAATTTTTTTTACTTCCTTTAGAAAGTCTGTTAACCCCCATTTATCTTTAAAATCAGTCAAAACAGCTGCGACATTAAATAAATCTTTCAGATTGCATATTATTTTAGATTCTAACATTTCTTTTTCGTTTTGTTGATGCACTATATTCTCTGCTTCTTTCATTTGTTCTATAAAATATTGATAATAAGTTGTTTGTGGTGGTAATTTTATATCTTCGATTTTTGACTTTGAAAATCCTGCAGACATGTCTGTATCATGATACCAATATACGGGAATATCAACGTCGTATTTATCTTTTATTTCTTTTAAATGCTTTAACGTGTTGATTAATTGCGTAAAATCTAATTCATTAAACATTGACTTTCTGACTAAAAGACCATCGGGTATTGCAGCAACAGGAATATTTGGGACTAGGTGTTGGTCTAAAAATACATTACATGAATTTTTTAATTCATTAGATATGTTCAAATCTTGACCCACTCTTTCAAGATAGTCATTTATGTTTTTTCCATGTACTTTAAGTTGTAATTTTTCGTTTATCAATTTTTCTTCATATAATCGCTCAATTAATTCTCTATGCGTTTCAATATGATTTGGAGGAATTGTAATAGAGGGGACTTGAAAACACATTAGTTGTTCATTTGTTACAAACTTTTTACCTAAGTTTGCTTCGATATCATTTGTAACTTGTAGGAATGAAAATAGATGTTTTTCGTTATTTACTACTGTTTGATTATACATATTTCGTAGAACATTATTACTTACGTAGGGAGCAAATTTTCTTAAATCAGCCATCTCTTGTAGTCTTGTAAAATTTCTATCTGACCCTATATCCCGAAAACTTCCGCCAATCCATTGATGGCATGTCCCATGTGTCGTATCTATATATTTTTTTAATTGTTCTGTATCGGTTTGATCTAGTTTAACAATATATTTATTTGGATCCTGAAAAACAGGATCCCCTTTTTCTGAATGCTTTACTATTGTATTGTAATGACTGTCAATTTCAGGAGAACTAGCTTGTAAATTTTCTAAGATTTCATGAAATTTGTCATATTGTTCATTATTAAAAAATCCATTTAGCATATAGTCGATATTAAAATAACTTTCAATTAATGGATTAATTAGATTATAACCTAATAATTCTAATTGCTCAAAAAATATTGCTTTTTGCTGTTCATGTATTACCTTATGAAACCCTGATCTTGAATCCTTCATTTTTTTTTGAATTTGTGCATATGTTTTCAACTTTTCTAAATTATTCTTAATTTTAGTTTTTATAGTTTGTGCGAAATCACCACCCATTTCAGTTTGCATATCTAAACGGTCTGTTAAAGAAAATAGTTCAGAACCTTGTGAAATAGTATATACGCCGATAACACTTTCTTTGGCTGTTTCATTTATATATTTCTTCGGCACTTGTTCTTGAGTGAAATCTCCATATATTCTACTTCCATCAATCGAACAGAAACTTGCTGGGAATATCGAACCTTTTTCTTGCCAATCATATTTTTCATCGATATTTCCGTTGTTGTTTCTATCTTCAACTCTTGCTAACAAGATGTTAGCATCAATATATTCTTTACGTAATTCAATGTGCTCAAAATCTGTTCGTTCGACTGAATCCATTTGAATTTTAGACTCTATTTCTTCTATTTTTTTTGCGATTACTTCTTTCTTATTTCTTAAGCTTAATACTTTCGCTATTTTTTGCTGTATGTTTTTTCTTTCTTCGTTGCTTGTTATGGTAGTTTTTTCCTCTGCTGCGTCTACTCCTCCTGTTTCTCCTGCTGCTGCTGCTTTTACTAGGCCTGCAGATGGTGTCGCTTCTTCTGCTGCTCCTTGTACTTTTGGGTTTGCTGTCAATTTTTCCATTCTCGAATAATGGAAACCCTTCCCTTCTCCCTCATGATAAATATATCTTGCACTTAATTTACTATCATCGTCAGATTTACTAGCCTCTTCAGAAAAGTCATAAACAATCTTCTTTTTATCCCCTGTAAGTACAACAAGAGAATTTAGAGCAAATCCATCATCTCCTTTAGCTTTTGCTCTTTCTTCAGAAAATAACTGATTTACAGCAAATAAAGCAGCAACCTCATCATGTTGTAATGGATAATCCTCTGCATTGATTTCATTATAAAAAATATTCTTCTTAACTATTTCCTCAGTTAAATTACTTATATCCTCAAGATTTTCAAGACTTTTATCAAGATAACTCTCAAGTTTCGTACGTATTGTAGAATTAACAACTAAGAAACTAAGAACTTTTGTTAGGGTCTTATCCCCCAACGTATTAAGCGCTAAAATAATATCTTTTTCATCCTTATAACGCTTCCTATCTATAGAGTCATTTTGCTCAGTACACTTAGCCCAAAAAAATTCAGTATTATCATTATTAGATAATAACGCACTGGCTAAAGAATTTTTTAAAACGTTTAATTCTCCATCTCTTTTTTTATCATTTTCTATGTATTTACTCAACGCTTTAAACATTTCATCACACATGAAATCAGGCTTAACACTCCGATTAGGATTAGCACTCCGATTAAACTTTATCTGATCCAGCTTAGCAACAATTGCATGCTCTACCCAAAGCTTAACAGAGGCCTCTGATTTAGAAAATTTATCTTGAGTAAATAGTTGATAAACAAACTCACATAATTCTATACGCTTACCTAAATGACTTTCCAACACGACTACATTCGTATCTCCATCAGCTTCACCCAGAGCAGCATGAAGACCGCAAGAGTTTCCTTCCGCCGACGTAGTTTTTATAGAAAAGGAATCTAAATTAACATTATTTACATTTTTTGCTACTCTTGTTCTAACCCATCTTTGAATTTTAGTTGCTGCGGCTGCTCGTGCTTCTGCTGGTACTGCTGAGGGTACTTCATTTCTTTTTAGTGGTCTAAACGTTTGTAATCCTATTGGCGTTACTAGCATAATAATCTCCTTTTATAACCCAAAAGAAATAAGAGATGCACGATGCATACGTTGTTCGTATATATCTGGTTTTATAATAATTATATTTTTTCTTTGCATGTTTATTCTTTTTTCACTCTTTATTTACTTTT
>CAXFGY010000023.1:0-13434 GCA_964002605.1 uncultured Candidatus Marinamargulisbacteria bacterium | reverse complement strand
CAGCTGCAAGTGCTTCCAAGCCAGTGGGAAGTTGTTCGTCTTGAGGGGTATAAAGAGTACCACTGCCTTTTTGAGTTGATTTACTTTGACTCTGTGCTTTAATTCCACCAGAAAGCTCATCTCCAAATCCTTTTAAGATATCAATAGCATTGGTTATTATTGCGGTGACATTGGGTTTACCCTGTGTATTTTGAGAGGGTAAGTTTGATTGGTCTGACACACCTTTTAAAGGAATACTCATCAGTTCATTGATTAAGGTTGCGACAACGATGCTGCAGTGCGGTAGGTACTGTTAATTGCGTGACCTGTTTTCACTGTTGCTGTATAGGCATGTTTCGCCCAATTGGAATCATAAGCACGCAGCGTATTAGGTGTTTCAAGCCAACGATGTCTAACGCGATAATATTGGCGGCCTTCAACAACATCGAGAACTTCATCAGCAAGGAAAATAACACCATTAGGTGTTGTCAGTGAATCCATTTGCTTTGTAGATTTAAAAACCACCACTTTAATTTGATCAACACGACGACCATTTTCATCAAAAATAGTCCCTGCGCTGTTGACTGTGATCCGATCATTGTCAAGCGTAATAAACCCATTTTCACCTAGCAATGGATAGTTTCCAGCCGTTAATACTAAGCGCCCTTGATGGTCAATCCGACAACGACCATCCCGAGTGTAACCAATACTATGAGGGAGTTGAACTACAAAAAATCCTTTACCTTTCGCATCAATGGCAAAATCTAGCGGACGGTTTGTAAAATCATGAGGTCCTGGACGCCACTTAAAGTAAAAGTCATTACTGAGTTCTTTTGTTTTGCTTTGGACATTATATAAGCTTCGACGAATATAACCTGGGGTTTGGACATTAATTGTATATTGATTGGTATTATGTTGATGTTCATAATGCGTATTCGCACCAGTCATAATCATTCGCATCGCAATATCTTGAGTTTCATTATGGCTGCTAAACGCATCAATTGAATGGATCACGATAAATGTGAAAATGAATAGCGAAATAACTGCGTGCATTTTTTGAATTTTTATTTTCATTTAATCTCCATTAGTAATATAATTATACCATAACATTTCCATTCAATCATGAGGTCTATTTGATATGCGTATATTATGGATTATAGTACTAGGGACAATGTTAATTCTTAAGACAGTTTTTTCTTACGATATAATTGGTGATATCGATGAAAGTGATGGGTATCAATTTCCTCAACAAGAAGTAAATACTAGTATTAGTGATTATGTATATGATATGGATGGGCATGAGGGAATCATGTATGATGATATAAATACTAATTATGAGGCAGAAAAAAAAGATTCATTTAGTGATATTGTCAATAAATTTAATGACGCAAGCGTTCAAGAAGGTAGTGAAGATCCCATATATGATGACGACTTAATATTTGATTTTAACTAAATATAGAAACAAAAAAAACATTAAATGATTAGTTTTAATAAAAAATGGATTAAAAATAACGAGTAATGAAGTTACGAATTCAAAAATATTTATCACAGCAAGGGATTGTTTCACGACGCAAAGCAGAAGCGTTTTTAAAAAAAGGATGGATTTTGGTCAATGGTGAAGTAGTTACAAAAGTCGGTACTCAGATTGACCCAACTAAAGATATCGTTTGCTTAGCAGAAGAAGCGCAATTAGAATTAAAGACTTCAATAACATTACTAATTTATAAACCCAAAGGCGTTGTAACGAATTGTAAGCAAGAAGGCGAGAGGGAAGTGATAGATTTACTGCCGGGAGTATATCGCCAACTCAGTGCCATTGGGAGGCTTGATAAAGATTCCGAAGGGTTAATTGTGTTTACGGATAATGGGGTATTAGCGAATCAATTTTTAAATTCGGATCTGTCACATGAGCGTGTTTACGAAGTAACAACTGCCCATCCAGTGAGTCAAGATCAATTAACCCCTTTATCCAATGGGGTTGATATAGGGGGATATATGACAAAACCTTGCCAAATTACCCAGGTTTCATTACGAAGACTTGAAATGACATTGACAGAGGGTAAAAATCGCCAAATTCGGCGGATGATGCATAGTGTTGGAAATCGCGTTCATCGCTTAAAGCGGGTTCGGTTTGGGCCGTATCGATTAGGAAACCTTAATCCAGGAGAATATCATTTAGTAGAGCCTCATAAAGGTCATCAAGTATAGCTAAATAGGGCCTGTCGCAAAACAGAAAAAGTCGATTGATTGTGATGTCGCTAAAGGCAAAAAACTCCATAGATTAGGCATTGTGCGACAGAGCCAAATTATTTTGTTGAGGGCTTAATGGTTTAAATTACTATTTAGAATGAGCTGCATGTAAATATACATCTTGCCGCAAAAGGTGGTCGACAAGTACAAGGGCTGTCATAGCTTCTACAATGGGTACCGCACGGGGTAAAACACAAGGGTCATGACGACCTTTAGCTGATAGTTTAACCTGTTCATGATCTGTGCCCACTGTATCTTGTTCTTTTGCAATAGTCCCGGTGGGTTTGAACGCCACATTAAAATAAATATCCTCGCCATTGGAAATACCACCTTGGGTTCCACCAGAATAATTTGTTTTTGTACCTACTGTATTATCTTTAGTCACATAAAATGCATCATTATGTTCAGCACCAGTCATTTGGGTTCCAGAAAATCCCGATCCAATTTCAAACCCCATTGTGGCAGGGATTGACATCATTGCTTTCGCAAGATCTGCTTTTAATTTATCAAAGACAGGTTCACCTAAACCAGCTGGGACATGACGGGTGATACAGCCAATAATACCACCTAAGGAGTTTCCTTGTTTTCGGGCAGATTCAATTGCAGTAATCATTTTTTTAGCATTTTCAGGATCTGGACATCGGACAATATTTTTTTCAACATCTTCAGCAGTGATATGATTGATATCAATATTGCTTTTCAAGGAATGAATTTGTGATACATAGCCCACAATTTCAATTTGATGGCGAAGCCTGAGAATTTTTTTCGCTAATGCACCTGCAGCAACGCGACCAATTGTTTCGCGAGCGCTAGAGCGACCTCCCCCACGATAATCACGAAATCCATATTTGGCATTATAAGTAAAGTCAGCATGAGATGGACGGTAAACATTTTTTAAATGGTCATAGGCTTTAGAGTTAGCATCATGATTGGTCACACTTAACATAATTGGCATACCCGTTGTAAGACCATTAAAAACACCTGACAGTATTTCAATTTTATCTGTTTCTTTTCGTGGAGTGGTTATCTTGCTTTGACCGGGTCGTCGACGATCAAGTTCATGTTGAATTTCTTTGTCAGAAATTGGGATTTGAGGGGGACAGCCATCAATGATAACGCCCACTGCAATCCCATGGGATTCCCCAAAGGTTGTAATCGTAAATAGTTTGCCAAACTGATTAGCGATGACCGTCTCCATTCCATTCTTGTGGTGATTTAGTAATAAGTTGTAAGGCATGGAGTCCACGATCTTGCAATGGCTTTGTTATTTCATAAACACGACGGTGTCGTTGAATTAAGGGTTCATTTTCAAAAAGATTAGAAACAATAGTGATAGCAAAATGGGTATTTCCCACTTGTGCAACACCACGGTGTCCTCGATGTTGGTCACTATCATCTTTGACATGAACATAGTTGGCTTTTAGGTTTTCCATCATTAATTGGGCCAATTTATATTTCATCATATCGATCCTTTAGTCTAATTTTATTTCTTTATTGTACACTACCCTATTTTCCTTTGCTACAATCATTACTAAGGTTTATACTCTTTATTAATCATGTTGAAAGATAAAAAAAATTGGGCAAACTTAATTACCTTTTCACGTATTTTTGGTGTGGGAGTTATTTTTTATATTACACCGTTTACGACTAACGTAATGGCTTTAGTAACCGTGATCATTTATACTATTGTTGGATTTACAGATTTATTAGATGGGTATATTGCGCGGAAATATAATGCCGTCTCTGATTTAGGAAAGGTGATGGATCCATTAGCAGATAAAATTTTAGTCCTCGTTTTACTACCATTGTTATTTATGCATGCCATTGATGCATTTCCTGTTTTTTTGATTTTAGCAAGAGAGTTTGCCATCATGGGTATTCGTGTCTTTTCAGCAAAACAAGGGCTGATTATCGCAGCCAATAATTGGGGTAAAATTAAAACAGCAGTGACATTACCTATTTGTGGCTTGTTAATGGCTCGTATTGAGGTGACAGAGTTAGCGGTGCCAGTAATTTTAAAGCCACTTGAATGGTTGCGTTTATGGGTTCATCATTGGCCTTCTTGGGTGTTTGAGAGCTTGATTTGGTTAATGGTGAGTGTGACATTAGTATCATTATTGGATTATTGTAGTAAGTTTTTATGGCAACACTATATTAAAAAAGCAAATGGCGATAAAGAAGAAGCAAAAAAAATGACCTATGTTTTTATTCCTAATACGATTACTTTAATTAATGTATTATGTGGTGTTTTAGCTTGTATTACAGCCATTAAAAGTCAGTTTGAATGGAGTGTTTTTTATATTATGGTTGGCGCAATTTTAGATGCATTTGATGGTAAAGTTGCACGCCGGTTAGGCGTATATTCATCATTTGGCGCAAAGTTAGATACAAAGGCTGATTTTATTACATTTGGAGTGGCGCCGGCGATCTTTATAACCATGTTTACTTTTCAAAGTGGCATTCCATTTTCATTATGGATTGGGGGAGTGGTCGGTATATTTTATTATAGTACGGTTCATTACCGCTTGAACCGATTTCAAAAAAGTGGACATGATGACTATTTTGACGGCCTTCCGTCACCCGTTGGGGCAGCAATGGTATCAATCGCAGGTATTTCTGTATTTGCTGATAGTATTTATTTTATTATCGGGTTAAGTTGTATTTTATCTCTATTAATGATTTCGAAAGTAAAATATCCTCATAATTGTTTAACTCGGTACATCATTATTTTTAATGGATTATCTAAGTTAAGCATTGTGTTTTGGTTTATTACATTAATATTACTCATTGGAATTCCGTTTCCAAAGGAATGGCATATTATTGATATTACATTTATTTTAACAAGTAGTTATTTAATTACACCGTTATTAGTAAGATTTTCCAAAATGCCAGAGTAAGAAAGGACTGTCGCAAAATAGAAAAATTGATCGATTACGATGTCGCCAAAGGTCTAAAATTTGCAATTTATTGCCTGAGGCAGTGGTGCAGAGCGACATAACGAAGGTGAAAATTGTGAAGAGTAGGCATTTTGCGACAGAGCCAAGTAGCGAAGCAAAGGTATCCCTGCTACAATAGCCCCTACAATGCAACTTGGATATATAGGAACAAATTATAAAAAATTAGCTATTTCTGAAATGGAACCATTTTATTTTGCGAAAGAAGGCCTTCATTCCTTTATCGAAGCAAGTAAAAAGAATAGTCCAATGATTGAATTTGTCCCATTATTAACCTGTAATCGGATGGAGTATTATATTGTTGCTAATGACTTAACCGAGTCAGCAGAATGGATATATACTGAAATTGCTAAACGAAAAGAACAGCCTGTCCATTCAGTGAAGCGAATATTATCTTTGTATTCACAAGAGGAGACACTCAGTCATATTTTTAATGTTGTATCGGGGTTAGAGTCGATGGTATTTGGTGAAAATGAAATTTTAGCTCAGGTTAAAAGTGCATATTCTGCAGCTAAAGACTATAAATTAACGGGCCCATTACTTAATAAATTATTTCAATCGGCAGTCTCTTGTGGTAAACGCGTACGGTCTGAAACTAAAATTTCTTATGGCGCTTACTCAGTAAGTTCCATTGCAATTGATGCATTAAAATCACATCATTTAGATTATTTTGGTCGTAAAATATTAATCATTGGCATAGGCATTATGGGACAGCGTTGTTTAAAAAAGTTACATGCCTTAGGTCATCCAGATATTACGCTGAGCAATCGAACTAATCAAGTCGCCCAAGCGTTTTCACGCCAATTTTCGACTCAGTATTTGCCATTTGAAGACGTTACGTCTTCTCTTGCAAATTATGATATTATTATTTCAGCAATAAGTCGAAAAAAACCATTAATTACAGATGAGCACCTTGAAACAGTAGCGCAGCCATCATTATTAATTGATTTAGGATTACCCCGAAATGTAAAGCTAAAAAGTTATAATGAGCAGCGAAAAATTATTTCAGTTGATGGATTAAAAGACTTAGCGGAGAAAAATGTTAAGCGTCGCAAAGGGGAAATTGCTGCTGCAAAGCTCGTAATCGATGATGAGTATTATAAATTTCAAAATTGGATCAACTATAAACGTGAGCACACACATTAGAATCGGTACAAGAGGGTCTAAGTTAGCCTTAGCCCAAGCAAACTTAGTGAAGCAGTTATTACAAGAAAAAGAGTCTCAAAGTGATATTGAGATTGTCACTATAGAATCTGAAGGAGATCAAGATCAAAGCACCCCACTAAGTGAGTTAGGTGGTAAGGGTGTTTTTATTAAAGCCATTGAAGCGGCATTAATGTGTGAAGAAGTTGATATTGCCGTTCATAGTCTTAAAGATGTGACCACTGAGCTAGCAGTTGGCAGTCAGTTAGCCGCCTATTTGCCGGCAGAGTCTGTTGCGGACACACTATGTCTAGCACCACAATTAAATACCATTCAATCCATAGAGACACTCCCCTTAAATGCAGTTGTTGCGACGGGGAGTTTGCGGCGTAAAGCCCAGTTACTTCATTACCGTCCGGATGTTTCAATTGTTCCCATTCGCGGTAATATAGATACAAGATTGAAGAAGTTAGCCAATAAAGAGGTAGACGCGATCATGCTATCGGAAGCAGGTTTAATACGATTAAATTATCAGCAAGACTATAATGTGGTGCTAAACCCGATAACGTTTATACCAGCGCCAGGGCAAGGGGTTATTGTTGTTCAAGCTCGAATGGGCGACCCTCGTTTACCATTTATTCAATCTATTAATCATCATCATCAAGCCCAGGTATCTGAATTAGAGTTAGCCATAGTCAGACAGCTAGGCTTTGATTGTCAGTATCCATTAGGGCTATATGCCCAATATCAGTCAGATCATTTTTTATTATCTGCTTTTAATGCTCACCCTAAAACATTGGAAGGCCGTTATCTCACAGCAACCATACCATTAGATTATACTGCTGCGGATTTAGATGAAGTCATTATTGATTTGATCGAATGAGTCTTCACAAAAAGTCATCAACACAGGTGTTTTTAGTCGGTGCAGGACCAGGTGATCCCCAATTATTTACTTTAAAAATGGTACAAGTTCTAAGCCAGGCGGATGTCGTTTTATATGACTATTTAGTCCATCCGAATTTTAGGCAGTATTGTCACAAAAACACGACCTTAGTCAATGTAGGTAAGAAAAAAGGCCATTATTCTGCACAACAATCTCATATCAATCAATTACTAAAAGAGTATGTTGCTAAAGAACAATTGGTTGTTCGGTTAAAAGGGGGAGATCCATTGATTTTTGGACGTGGGGGTGAAGAGATGGAATTTTTGCAGAAAAATAATATTACGTATGAAATAGTGCCAGGACTTTCATCAACGTTAACGGTACCAGCGTATTCAGGCATATCATTAACGCATCGTGACTATTCAAGATCGATTGCAGTTGTGACCGGAACAATTCAAACCGGTGAGCTCATTGCCGAAAAAGAGTATCCACAGGCGGATACATTAATATTTTTAATGGCAATGACTCATTTAACTGAGTTGGCAAAACGATTACAATCCCATAGTCGGTTTTCAGCATTCACACCAGCAATGGTCATTCAAGAAGGCACATTAGCGACACAGCGAGAGGTTTGTGGGACATTAGAAACCATTGCCACTTTAGTAAATGAGGCTCAAATCAGTCATCCGGCCTTATTAGTCGTGGGGGATGTTGTTGGGGAAAGTACAGTACTTGCATGGCGTGATCAGTTACCACTTAATAAAAAACGTATTTGGGTATGTCGCGCTAAACATCAGCAGCAGGCATTATCAAATCAATTGTCATTATTAGGTGCAGAAGTGATTCAAGCGCCTTTAATTAAGGTCGAGCCACTCAAAACAGCATGGCTGAAAATTGATAACGCGACTTTAAATAAGGCAACAATGATTTTATTAACCAGTTATAATGCCGTTAAACAATTTCTAGCGGCAGTGTTAGAAAGTGGATTAGATATACGAAATTTAGCGGGTAAACAGATTGGAGTAGTCGGACAAAAAACAGCCCAAGCATTAAATTCCTATGGAATTATTGCTGATATTGTTGCCTCTTCTGAAAATGCAGACGGACTATTAGCAGCACTCCCACAAGCTATGACAGGCCATCATGTGTTGTTGCCACAAGGACGTCAGGCAGCAGGAACAATATATGATGGGTTGGTCCAAAAAGGTGCAACTGTAACGTCAGTCACGTTGTATGATACTGTTCAGATCCCAGCGTCTAAAGAAAATAAACTTCAGGATTATGATATCGTCATTTTAATGAGTGGCACTCAGATGACTTCTTTTTTTAAGCACGTTTATCATAACGAAAAGATCCACTGTATTGTGCCTAGCCAGGCGCTTGAAGAGCAAATTCGAGCAGCTGTTAACTATAAAGGCACAATTCAGTGTGCTAAGAGCACTCATGAGGATGACCTTATTGAGGCGATTATGCAATTGAAGTAAACTGTCAGGTATGATGAGTAATAATGACAAGCCTAATTTTAATTTAAATAGCCCATTAGAGTTAATTGAAAAACGGATAAAAGAGAAAAAACAAAACTTAACTGAAATGGCACATTATGTCACTCAACAAAATGGGACAGAGCCCCCATTTCAGAATGACTATTGGGATCATGGTGAAGCAGGTATTTATGTTGATGTTGTATCAGGAGAACCGTTATTTGCGTCAGTAGATAAATTTGATTCGGGTACTGGATGGCCGAGTTTTTCTCAGGCACTTGAATTGGACCATATTATAGAAGTTCAGGATGAATCATTAGGGTATCTTCGGACAGAAGTGCGATCCAGAATTGCCGATTCGCATCTTGGACATGTATTTCCAGATGGACCGACATCATCTGGACTAAGATATTGTATTAATTCGGCAGCATTAACATTTATTCCTGTTTCAGAATTAAAAAAGTTAGGATATGGCCCATATTTAAGATTATTTTATGATATTGCTGTATTAGCTGGGGGGTGTTTTTGGGGAATACAAGAGTTAGTTCAGTCATTGCCAGGAATAATAACCACGCGTGTGGGGTATACAGGCGGAAAAATGTCAGCGCCAACATATGATGATATTAAGACTGGTCAGACGGGGCATGCAGAAGCATTAGAAGTGGTCTTTGATTCAGCACAAATCAGTTATGATGATTTATTAATTTTCTTTTTCAAAATTCATGATCCAACCACATTAAATCAACAAGGAAATGATCGAGGTACTCAGTATCGATCAGCCATTTTTTATCAAAATTTACAGCAAAAGGAAGTTGCAGAAGCTGTAATAAAACGAGTGATTCAAAGTGGGTACTATGGGAGTCATCTTGTTACAGAAGTAACAGAATCGAAACCGTTTTATGAAGCGGAGCCAGAGCATCAGAATTATTTAGAACGCTTTCCAAATGGGTATAATTGTCATTATTTGCGTCAAGATACATCTTTTTAAGACCGTATTTCTTATATAAAGGTAGACTATTTAAAATAGTGTTTTTTTATACACTAAAATACTTGTGTGTAGGTTTAATAATGACGATTGCAGTAATATGGGTTCTGTTTCGAAATGACTAATATTGGCTCTGTCTCGAAATGCTTAATCTGCACAATTTTCACCTTCGTTATGGTGCTCCGTTACACTGCCTCAGGCGATAAATTGCAAATTTTAACCCTTTAGCGACATCGCAATCGATCGAGTTTTTCTATTTTGCGACAGTCCCCTATTCTGACTGGAATACAAGACGAAGAAACCGCTTATGCAAATGTTATAGAGATTCTCGTCTTCAGGAACCCTCTGGGGGTATATTTCAGGTAATAATTAAATCTTATAACTCATATTAAAGTGTGACAGTAAGTTGGGTATCAAGTTGAATCAGTTTTTCTTTGATTTTAGGCAAAATCATCATTTCAGATTCTTTATGACCTAATAAAATGGCAGTAATTCCATTTAATTCACAGTACACTTCATCATGATAGGTTAATTCACCAGTAATAAAACAGTTAATTCCCAGGGCCTTCACTCGCTTTAAGGTACCATGACCACTACCTGCTAATACAGCCACACTGGAGACTCGATCCTGTTGGGCGCCAACAACACGTGCAGGCATTATTGTCGCAAGTTCAGCGACAGAACGAGGGGTTGAAAGTTGAAAGTAACGGCCAAATTCATCGTCAATCGGCAGTCCATCTTCACGATTAAAACCCAATTGTTCAAGCAAGGCATCATTAACGCCGCCTACAGCAGCATCTAAGTTGGTATGTAAACTCAGTAAATGAGTATTCGTTGTAATAAATGTGGATATAATTTGTCCCATATCATCGGTGGTGTTAATTGAGGCAATAGGCTTAAAAAAGATGGGATGATGTGTAATGACAAGGTCAATCGGCTGAGTTTTTAGGATATTTAGTACAGTTAAATCAACATCCAGAGATAAATGAATGGCGTTAATAGGTGCATTCGGATCACCAATCTGCAAGCCAATAGAGTCCCATGGAGCCGCTAACTCTGGTGGAGCCCAGCAGTAAAGCGAATCAATCAGTGTTTGAAGTTGTACCATCATTTACTATCATACCATAACTAAGATTAAAGCAATGAAGAAAATAAATCACTATAATTATGAGATTATTAATGAGATTACAGCAATTATATTGTAATATATAAGATATGATCCAATTAATTATAATAATATTGACGATATCAATAGGGTCATTAGAAGCGATTCCTAGTAAAAAAATTAAAGATCACATTGGAGGGTTATCGTGGCAATTAAAATGGTCAAAACGAATTGGCCTAACGACATTTCGTACTAGCATTCAACATGTAAATAATCAAATTATATTAGGGTCTAATGGCAAGTCTTATTCTCAACGAATTAAAGACTCCTTAGATGGGGTCTATTTTATTGATGCAAAAACAGGGGAACAGCAGTTTCATATCCGACCATCAATATCGGGAGATAATGATGTGAATGGTGTGGCAACAACAGCGCATCGTATTTTTTTTGGTAATGATGACCATCAACTGTTTGCCTATAGTTGGAATAAAACGCGATTATGGGAATTAACATTAGATGCGGATATTGAAGGCGTCCCTGCATTAGGAGATTTTAATAATGACGGGATAATGGATGTTTGTGTTGGAACCGAGTCAGGACAATTGCTAGCCATCAATGGTGAAAATGGTGATGTGATATGGCAGTTTCAAGCGTTATTAAAGCCACAATGGACGTATCCCAAAACACGCGCATTTATTGCTTCACCCACATTAATAGATATTGATCGTGATGGCACTAGGGATGTTGTCATAGGGAATCGAAATGGGGATTTATATGCCTTGAATGGCCAAACAGGTGAAGAGTTATGGTCATTTAGAACAGGACACCCATCGGGAATCCATAGTTCAGTCTTTGCGAGTCAAGATACCATCTATTTTACAGAGTCATATGGCATTTTATATGCATTTTCAAAACAAGGGCGTCAAAAGTTTAAAATTTCAATTATTCCTGAAAATATTCCTCATCTTAAATCAAGCCCGGTGGAAACACCTAAGGGGACAATTGTGATTGCGACATCATGGGATAAAGAGAGTGGGGTTTGGGTTTTTCCGCGATTATTTAAACCTGTTTTTATTAAGTTAGGGAAGGTATCTGCCTCACCCGTAGTGGCTGATTTTTTAGGTAATGGAACGGTTCAGGTGGGTATTTTATCTGAGCAAGGGACATTTACCTTAATTTCTGAGAAAGGGGAGCTTGTGGGTCAGTTCAAATTACCGTATGGAGGAGAAGCCACACCTTTAATCACAGATACCGATGGAAATGGTACTTTAGAACTGATTATTGCAACATCAGATCAATACATTGCATGTTATGAAATAGGGGTTAAAGGGAGTATTTACTGGAGTGGCTTTCGGGGGAATCCGTATAACACAGGCGTAGTCAGTGATAGGTTACATGAAGATTTTGAAGAAACATTTAAGGCACTTCAATTGCCACAACAACGTTCATATGACTATCGGACGTTATATCAAGAGACATTTGAGAATACAGATTATATTATTGATGAACAAGGAATAGGGCCAGTTAAGTTAGGGATAACAATGGAAAAGCTAAAGATATTATTAGGGGAGTCTATCGAATATCAAGATATCAATTTAGGAATCGGATTGAATGCCAAAGCAGTGATATGGAACAATAAAGTGCAGCTGTATATTTTATTTCCGTCCTGGCAAAAATTGGCTGATAATGATGTGGTGTCAATGTTAGTCACTAACCATCCTCAGTATCAAACAGCAGAGGGAATTCGACCAAACTCAACAGTACAAGCAGCAGTCAATATTTATGGTCCGGTACAGTTAATGTATCAAGTGGAAAATAATTTAGAAGAACGACTTCATTTTAAAAATAAAAAATCGAAAGTATGGTTTGCTAATTATGGAAAAGCAAAAATTGGCCAATATAGTGATAAGAAACTATTTAAAGTGACAACTAATTATAATCCCATGGCAACAATAGGGTTTATTGGAGTAAAGTAATCAGCCAAGCATTGATATGATAAGTTATCCTAATATTGACCCTATTTTACTATCCATCGGACCGATTCATATTCGCTGGTATGGATTGGCCTATATTGTGGGGGTTTTAACGGCAATGCGTTATTTAAGAGCAACGTTAACGCATCAGTTATTACTCTCAAAAGATGAGCAATCCACATTGATGATTTATGTCTTAATTGGCATTATTTTAGGGGGTCGATTTGGGTATGTTATTTTTTATGATTTACAGTATTACCTGTCTAATCCATTGCAATGGCTTGCAGTTTGGAACGGCGGTATGTCTTATCATGGTGGGGGTATCGGAGCCGTAATTGCGATTGGCTATTTTGCACGAAACTATCAAAAATCGTTTTTATTGTTACTAGATGTGTTAGGCATTGGGACGACGTTTGGCTTGTTTTTAGGACGCATTGCTAATTTTATTAACGCGGAACTGTATGGGAGAGTGACAGATGTACCTTGGGGAATGGTATTTCCGAATGCCGGGCCATTACCACGGCATCCATCACAATTATATGAAGCATTTTTTGAAGGGGTTGTTTTATTTATTATTTTACATTTTTTAAGTCAGAAAAAATGGCTGAAACCCGGTCAGTTATTTGGCGTATATTGGGTGTTTTATGGTCTGTTTCGGTTTATTATTGAGTTTTTCCGCGA
>CAXFGY010000022.1:0-14111 GCA_964002605.1 uncultured Candidatus Marinamargulisbacteria bacterium | reverse complement strand
AATCTATCGATGTTTCCATATTTAAATATTATTAAAAAAACTTTAAGTTTTTAATCATATAAAGTGCTTCTAAACGCCTTATGAAAAAATTAATTATTAGTTAATATCGAATAATATTCAAAAGCAACTGACTAAAATATAAGCTAAATTTTTTATAGACTGTAGCGCTTTACGCTCATATTATGCTACTCTACATGAGTATGAATACAAAAATTAACCATATTATATCTTCTTCAAAATTACAAAATGCATACCTTTTTTTTGGTGAAAACCAAGAAGTGCTTTATGATAACACGCTTTTACTATCCCAGTCATTATTCAAAGTACCCCACCAGACCTCTCAATCTCCTCTTGACGCCTTGCGCCATTTAGCTCAATCTCCTGATTTTATCTTTGAATCTTCGGATAGCACCATTAAACTTGAAAGCATTAAAACAATTCAAAATCGCATTCAATATGGTCCTTCCTATCACCCTATATTTCTAGTTGTTATTAATGATGCTCATCAGTTAACTCCAGAAGCGGCCAATGCATTTCTGAAAACTATTGAAGAACCACCAAATCATGTCCACTTTATTTTTTTAACGACATCAAAACCTCAGATACTTCCGACAATCCTCTCAAGATGCATCTCCGTTCACTTTGCAAACAAAACCCCATTTCCTTCTCCAGAAATTGATTTTTTTCAAATCCAAACCCTACCACTTCAACAACAATGTGACCAACTTGCGCCTTTTCTGAAAGATAAACCAGCGCTTAAACAGCTATTATATAGCTGGCTTAATATATTGTGGAAATCTCATCCTGACACAACATCCCACACGCCATTTAAATCAATCAATGCCATTATTAATTGCTTAAATCGACTTAATTATAATGTTAACACTCGACTCCAATTAGAATGTTTACTTTTTAATCTCAAGTCACTTTAATCATTATCCTTTTTTAAAAATTACGCTATTATAATCATTATAATGAATTGTTTATTTTGTGATATTGTTGCAAAAAAAATACCCGCTGAAATTATTTATGAATCAAAGCATACGATTGCTTTTCATGATATTTCACCCCAAGCACCGACTCATATCCTTATAATACCTAAACTACATTTCTCTAATATATTGGCACTTACCCAAAATGATACTGAGATCATGAACTCATTATTTAAAGCAATTAATAAAATCTCAAATCAATTAAGCTTAACTAAAAATGGATTCCGTATTGTAACGAATACGGGTCAAGACGGTGGCCAAACAGTGGATCATCTTCATTTTCATTTACTTGCAGGTCGCGCTTTAACTTGGCCACCTGGCTAAAAAATGGTACCTTATACTATACTAGCAATAATAAGGAGTACTTTAAAATGACTTATCAAGAACGTCGAGAAGGCGAATCAATTGACCAAATGCTTAGAAAATTTAAACGTAAAGTTAAATCTTCAGGTGTACTTCAAGATTTACGTGCCAAAGAATTCTTTGAGCCTCCTTCTGATAAAAAAAAACGTAAATTCAAAGCTGCTGTTCGTCGTACCCGTCAACAGCAGCGTGCTGAAGAACTTTAACTTAATTATTATCACGCGATTATGATCGTATCGCGCTTTAGTTTATTTATTCAACGTTATACTACAACGTTAGATAGGTATATATTGCAGCAATTTCTTGGACCTTTTTTTCTTGCTGTAGGTGGATTTGCACTTATTGGCATTATTGACATTTTATTTTATTTAATTGAACTTGCTGTTATATCCGGCATTGCTTTTTCTACAGTACTTAGATTACTGATCTATAAATTACCTGCGATTATGGTTCTATTTTTTCCAATGGCAACTTTATTTGCTGTGATGCTACTTTTAGTTCGGATGGCTAAAGATAATGAGCTGACTGTTCTACGCACATCAGGAGTGTCGTCTGTTCGTATACTTGTTCCTTTATTAATTGTTACTTTTTTATTTACGCTTGTATCTTACTTTATCAACGAACAAGTTGTCCCGTGGACCAATAAAATATCTGATACCCTAATTCGAAAAGAAATTAAGAAAAAACCACCGCCAATTATATCAGAAAATATTGTCTTTAAAGACGGAGAAGGACGGCACTTTTATATTAAAAAAATAAATACTAAAGAAAATATTATGAATACTATTTTAATATTTGAAAAGCAATACGCTTTTCCTCGTGTTATTTCAGCTGAAAGTGCCGTTTGGCATGATATTAAATGGTCGTTACTTAATGGTTATATTATTGAATTTAATCAAAATGGACTTATAAAGTTTTCAGACCACTTTGATGAAATGTCAATTACCATGAATCAAGATTTTTCTCATTATTATAATCGTCAAAAAACAGCTAAAGAAATGGACTCTAAAGAACTAAAAAATCGAATTCAAACACTTGCAAAAGGAGGCATTAGCACACGTTCACTTAAAGTTGAATATCATATGAAAAAAAGTATTCCTGCAGCATGCTTTATATTTGGCTTAACGGGAATTGCATTCTGCCTGTTATTTGTTCGATCAGGCAAAGACTGGTGGGGGGTTATTATTGCAATTATTACTGCTGTTCTATCAACTGGTCTTTATTTTTTTAGCATTGCACTTTTTAGAGCACTCGGCAAAGATGGTACAATTATACCTTTAATTAGTGTATGGATACCTAATATAATTTATGGTTCAATTGCAAGTATCTCTATATTTTATCAATGCCGATACAAGTAGATAAAGAACAAGAACTTAAAACAAGTTTAATACTTGTTAATCGTAATCAATATAGTAACGCATTAAACTATATTTTATCTTTTACTCATGACCAACCTTGCTATTTATTTGATGCCTTAACAGCACTTTATAAACATTTAAGCCTCCATTTTCATAACAATTATATTAGAATCATTATTACTGAACTTTACCTTTCACAGGGGTACTATAACGATGCGATATTAGAGCTTGAAGAAGCCTATCTAATTGATCCTTACTTTTCACAAATCTACTTGATTTTATCCAAAATTTATCCAAAAACATCTTACAAAAAGAGAATTCAAACGCTTTTTGAAGATGCAATTAACCAAAGTGTCTATGACTCATCCATTATTGATTTACTTCCCAAAATTTATCTTGAAGAAAAAAATACATCAAAAAATATTTCATTATTTGAAAAACTTATTGCTAATAAACCTAAACAATTACACTATTACAAAGTACTTGCTGAGCTTTATCGATCTGTTCAATATTATGATAAAGCAGGCAATGTTTTAAAAAAAATGGTTGACTTCTCCTCAAAGCTGGCCCCTGATGCCGCTAAGCAATGTTTCACTATGATAAAATTTTGCCCTATGAACTTTGAATTGCGACAACTTTTAATTCATTTTTTATGGCAATCTTGTGACCCTGAAAGGGCTCATATTCAAATCCAAGAATTATGTCGACTTGATAACTCCTATACCCCTATTGCAATTAAAGATTACAGGACTGCTCTCACGACATTCCCTAATAACAAAGATTTGTTAATTGGCATTTCTACTTTACTGATTGAGACACAATCATACTCTGAAAGTATTAGTTATATCGAATTATTGTATGAATATCATCCTAAAAATATTAAATATGTTTATTCCTTATTACAACTTATTTTAGACCGTTGTCCACAACAATTATTAGCTATTCAATTTATGGCAACACTTAAATTCAATGATAATGATATTTCTCACTGTCTCAAGTATATTTCGCAAATGATAGACATTAAGTCTAAAGAGAATGAGTTTATCCTATTAAAATTAACTAAAATTAAAGCGCAATTCTCACAGTTCACTCCATTGTGCAACTTTTTAATGGCAAAATTTCATTTCTCAAACACTAATTATGAAGACTCTATTTCTTTATTAAACACGTTATCTGACACAGAGTTTGAGGTTGATGCCGCTTCATTAAACATTCAAATTCAACTTAAATTAGATAAATTTAAAATCGCACAACAACTTTCAAATGATGCGCTAAAAAAATATCCATATTCGTTTTCTTTACACTCACTGTTTTCCGATTTACAAAATAATATGATTACTAAACAAATTAACTCCATTACTATTCAATCAGCAAAAGATCACTTTGAATCCGGTCTACTTTATCTACGGAAAGGAGAACTACATGCTTCTTTAGAAAAGTTTCAAAATATACCTACTCAGTCTTCATTTATTTTAAAAGCCAATATATTAATAAGTCGCTGCTTTCTTGAACTTGGTCAATATGATAACGCTTCAAAATATATTTCCTTATGTTGTACTAAACAAGCTATCATGGATTCAACTCAATACTGCCAGCTTCTTTTATTTAAAACGATTATTTATATTCAATCAAGCCAATATAAAAAAGCAATTGACACAGCAAACTCTATTTTAGAAATTGATCAAAACTACCCTTATATTAACTCACTATACAATCAATACAATAGCCACCATCTGAATGGCACACGAGGGCTTGCCGTGTGTCCTGTAAAAACTCATTTTAATTCATCCTACTGGAATATTATGGCTATTCCAAACTCTGAAGAAATATATTTAAATAATACTGATAAAATTCACCTTAGTTTTGCTCTACCTCATAATAATCAAGGCGTACTATATTTGTTACAAGACAACCTTGCTGCTGCAAAATCAGAATTTAAATTAGCGATTCAACTAGATTCATCATTTACTATATCCTACATTAACTTAGCCAGTGTTTATTTTCTTGAACAAAAATATGACCAAAGCTTAAAAGAGTTAGATGTTGCGTATACTGCTAATCCTAAACTTGACTTAATTCACTTAATTAGAAGTTTAAACTATCAAGCCTTAGGTTATTATGATATTGCACTTAAGCATCTTAATATTGCCGTTAATAAGAACCAAACCCATGACTATTTATTTCTTAGTTTAGGCGATCTTTATTTTCAAACAGGTCAATTAAAACAAGCTTTTTTAAACTGGGAAAAGGCTATGAAATCACCACTTTACTTTTATTTACTTCATCGACGGTTAATTTATCTAAATACAATGTCCATTAAACTTAAAGAATGGATATCTCCTTCTATTTTAAGTGAGTATAAATTACTTATTCCATTTACGAGTTTGCAAAAGGAGTAACACTATGATTAAAAGGGGGCTTTGTGTTTTATTATTGATCTTTTACTCAACTATTGTTGCGAATGATATTGCTGTATTAAAATCTGACCATGCACACTTTAATGAAAAAAATCGTCAGTTTACAGCTAAAGGAAATGTTATATTAACTTATCGTGACACTTCAATTACAACTGAAGAACTTCATATTGATGTTGATAATAACTTTGCGTGGTCTCATTTTCCGACAACGATTAAAAAAGAAGAAAATATATTTAATTCATCTTCTTTTTCTATTAACCTTAACAGTGAAAAAATTACTTTAACACAAATTGATATTACTATTACGCCTCCTGAGAATAAAGGGGCTTTATATATTAAAGCTAAAAAATTAATTGATATGCCAGAATTTAAATTAGGAGAACTTGGTAAAATTACAACTTGTGACTTAACAAATCCTCATCACTTTATCTTTGCAAGAAAATATAAATATATCCCAAATAAAAAACTGATTATGTATAATGTGTGGTTTTATAATAAATTGCTTTTTATTCCTTTATATTTTTGGTTTCCAGTATATCACTACCAATTAGGTGACCGTAAAATAATTTGGAACTTTCCTGTTATTGGAAAAAAACAAAACAGCTCATGGGACTGGTATATGCAAAATACAATTGACTATAAGTATGAAAACAATACACAGTCAAGCATTTATATTGATTTATTTAACCCTAATAACAAAGAACTTTTGAGTAGACGTAATGTTTTTTCTATTAATGACCGTTATTTTGGCTATGGAATTCATCACTATTATAACTATAAACAAATGACTGGTTCATTATATTTTTATCATCTTAATTTTAAGAATAGTGCCATTGATCCTCTAACTACATATTCAAATAAAAATATAATTTGGGAAAACACTTATTCTCTATCTCCTTACTTTGCCATTGAAACCAACTATAACTATACAGATATTAAAGAGCGAATTAACTCTTCAGGAAGTCAAAATACTCGTAGTGGTCGTGTTGCATTAAATTATGATAAACTTGGTGATTTTTTATCAGTTGATTTTAAATACAATAAAGACAATCTACAATCAAGAAATGATCAACATTTCTTATTAAACAGAAAGTTTAACAATAATCAACGATATTCAATTAATTATTCTGAATTACAATTTTCTGAATTACAAAAAAAGAAACAAATATTACTTGTTAATACCAACACTTTATTTCCTTTAAGTTTTAACTGGAAAAATGAACTAAATATAAATCGCGTCATTAATGACAGTCCACGATATAATGACTATTTTATTTATAAAGACCCCCTTATTGATAATCGCTTTATTTGGAAATCTACTTTACATAATAAAATTATTGATAATACAGACAATAACTATTTTTTAGACACTTTAAACCTTGCAATAACCTTTGACTATTTTAATGACATGGACAGCTACTTAGATGATATTCAAGATAATAACTATTTATATAAATACCACGAAACGTCAATCAAATCCTATAAATCTTTTACTAATTTGCTATTAGATAGTACTTTTTCTTTCAATCAGGAGACAATTATTGCCAACTATAAAGAAACTTTTTTTCATACCAATGCTAATAAACAAAAATCTTTTCCTGACAATTCGACTAACTTGATAGTTCCAAACACATATATTTTTAAGCAATCGTTATCACAAAAAACGACTCAATTACCATTTAAAGGCACTTTATCTACAACATTAGATTATGATCAGTATATCTTTAAAATACCCAACTATTCCATCAATAATGGTGATCAAATGTATTTATTAAAATATAACTTATCCAACAAAATGATATGGCTTCCTTTTGTAGAAACACTAACTGAATTTAATTCTCAATTTATTGATAATGACAATAACTCACCGTATAAAAGCATTACTACTCCAGATTCAGAAAAACGAGAAATTTTAGAAACACTCACTTTCTATTACGAAAAATCCCCTAGTCCACATTTTCCTTACTATTTTAGATTTAATTGGGCTCATCAAACTGGTTATAACTGGATTCATGAAACAGAAAAATGGTACGATTACCAATCTCGTTTAAAGTTTGATGTTACTAGAAAATTTGATATTAGTTTGTCTTCAGGAATAAGAAATTTTAATTTAAAAAATGTTATTGAAAACTTTAACTTTAGGCGTTTATCACACTCATTTAATACTGGACTCCCTCATGACGCTACTGATTATAACAAATATCTTCCAGCAATATTGGAATCTAATATAAAATATACTTTTTTAACACTTAAACACTACTTAACTTATAATATTAATAAAAAAAAATCTGCTACCGAACGATTTGAAACTAATCAAGAGCGTATTCAAAGTTCAATAGTAACACTATCTTCTGAATTTGGACCTCAAGAATATGGCTTTGAAATTCAAGCAACCTGGTCTTATAGTAATGATAATAATAGCTATAATTGGAGAGACGTAACAATTTATCATCATCAACTTCAAGAAATTAAAATTTTAAAACATGAGCATAAAAGAAAACTAATTATCAGTTATAATAATCTTAATGAGTCCTGGACAATACGATATGAATTTAATGCGTTTCCTAATGACCCATTTCAAATTCGAAAAGATACCGACGGGTGGCGTATGGAAGGTCTCTTTAACCAAAAAGCAATGGAGCGATTTGAATAATGAATATGTGTTTTAATAAAAATTTAACTTTACTGTTTAGTGCTTTAGTCTTACTAATCCTTACCGGCTGTGCCAAAACAGTCACCGATCAATCGCCTTCATTATTTATGACCATTCAAATTGAAGTAAACGATACGTTATCATTAAATGATTCTAATAATTACTATATTATTTTTTCAAACACACAAGAAGTCAAAATGCCCGATATCACAACCATTCAAAATCAAAATAATTCACTTTACTTTCCGACACCAGGACTTCAATATTCATCTGATTTTTTAAATGAAAACATTTCCCAATATAAAACATTGAATGCATTTTATACTAATTTTTTTAATTCTTGGACAAACTATATTTTAATTAATGGAAAAAATGCCGTAAGTCGAGCTGATTTTTATAGTGCTGATCAAAATAAAAATCTAATGCCTTATTTTGTTCTATCTAATAATATTAATAATCACTATAATTATGAAAAAAAAGTCAGCTTTTTAGAAAATACTGATTATTTTATTACAATTGATAAAAATATGCTTATTTTTAAATTTAATGTCATCCATTTATCAAATACAACTCAGCTTGATGATATTATATCTCAATATATTTATATTCAAATACTAACCAGTAAAATACAATCTCCTAATTTTGACCAAGATAAAACAGGCTTTGTAATAGATCGTTTATCTGAAGCAATTAAAATCAAGCTTGCTGCTCAAGAAAGACAAGAATCTTATGGTAGTAGTCCAATTATATTTAAAAATGAAAATAAAATACTTCAAATTAATAGTTGTACTATTACAATAGAGTAATGAAATATTATTGGCTAAGTCTCCTTTCTGCACTTCTTGTTTATACTTCATTCCCACCCATTAATCTATGGGGTATTATATTTTTTGCCTTTTTACCATTTTTATTTGGTCTTCAAAAATTAAAATCTCTTTGTTCTCATTTATTATATTTCATGTTATTTGGATTACTTTATATGGGACTTATGCATATTTGGTTACTTGAGCTTCAGGACTATTCAACGGTTTTCAGTATTGTTGTATTAGTAATTGTTTATTCGTTATTTTTAGCGATTTATTATGCCCTCATTGGATTTCTTTACTTTATTTCAGGAAAATCATTATGGATACTTCCTTTTTGTTGGATAGTAGGCGAATGGTTACGTTCACAAACGATAATTGGAAACTCAACAGGAACGCTTGGTTATTCTCAAGCATATAATCCAACGCTCTTACAATGGGCAAGTATTGGAGGGGTATTTGGGATCTCTATTATTATTTTCAGTCTAAATATTATGCTTTTTAAAATTTTTAGACAGCAAAAAATTAATGACATAATTCGTTATATTCTCATTATTATTATACTTCTTGGGACGAATCAATTTCTACTAAAAAAACCAATTAATACAACAGAAACACAACTGGTAAGTATTATTCAAGGAAATCACCCTCAACAGATAAAACTGAATAAACAGTATTGGAATAATATTACTCAAACTTACCTTTCACTCACCAAATATGCATTACAAAATTCGCCAAACCAAATTATTATCTGGCCAGAAACAATTACTCCTGCACTAAATTTATACAATAAAAACTTGCTAAATCAAATTAATGACTTATCTACTAAGTATAATTCAACAATTATTTTTGGTACTCCCACTAAATTGAATAAAAACTACTTTAATTCACTTTGTGTCATGACACCTTCAGGGCTTTCAAGTTATATATACCATAAAAAACGATTAATGCCATTTGGAGAATACTGGCCTGGAAAATCACTATTTCAATGGTTTGGAGCTGGACAACTTATCCCTGGCAATGAATATTCTCCTGGTACTTCTAATCAACAACCGTTAATAGTTAATGATCTTATTCTTGGGCCAGGTATTTGTTTAGAATCTATTTATCCATGGTTTTATCGATCAATGAAGCACCAAAATAGTCATGTTATGCTTTTACTAGCGAATAATGCTTGGTTTAATGATTCATCTGGAGCAGAAAAACATTTCCAAATGGGGATTTTACGTGCAGTTGAAATGAAAAGTTATTTTCTTCAAGCTTCCAACACAGGTATTTCAGCTATTATTTCATCTAAAGGCGTTCCTTTACAACAAACAAAATTAAATCAACAAGCGATTATTACAGATAATATTTATAAGATTACTTCAAAAAGTATTTACTATTATATTGGTGATTTTATTGTTTATTTCGGACTATTTATTATTATTTTAAGACTTTTATTTTCTCTTTTCAAAGGACTCTATTTAAGAAAATAACCCTCCAAAAGAATTATCTGAACTAGCATTTGAAAAAACACTTTCATGATTGTTTTTTGTTATACTAGTGTCACTACTTTTTTTTTCTACTTTATACTTTTTTTTACTGTGATTAGAATCTAACTTGATCAGTTTATCATCACTACTTTCTACTTCATCTTCTTTTTTAATACATAATTCATAGTATAGACGTTCATACACTTTACGAGATATAGGTGTCATTTCTACTGGTGTAGAGTCAATTTTTTCTGTTACGTCACTCCCTAGGTGATACAGAATCGCTTGTTTAAGCATTTCATCATCAATATTACTTATAAAAAAAGAAATAATCTGATCCTTTTGTTGACTTAATTTTTTTGCAATCATTTCAGGCGGGTTGTATTGATTTAAATCATTTGATTCTTCTTGGACTGCGTCAATATTTTCATCTGAAATTGAGTCTTGAACGGCATCATCATTTTCATCTGAAATTGAGTCTTGAACGGCATCATCATTTTCATCTGAAATTGAATCTTGTTTTTCTTCAATTATCAATGATTCATCTGAAAATAACATTTCTGTAGCTTCCTGTAAAATTGTTATTTCTTCTTCTAATCTTAGATTTAAATTCTCCTTTGGATAATCAGTAAAAAATAACGCGATTTTTTTAGGTAATAACGCTAGTACTGTTTCTTGATACTCTCCTAATTGTGAAAAAATAATATATGCTTTGTCTTTTTTAGAAATCATTATACTGTATCCTCCTGAAGCTCAGGGGACTCACTAAATATATCTTCCTCAAATAAAGTATCATCATCAAATAAAACATCACTATTTTCATCCCTTTTAATCAATGATTCATTATTTTCTGATATTTCTTCTATAGTCGGTTGAGCATCAACATCTACCTGCCCTTTTGTAAAGAAAAAAGTTAATAAATCAGCAACTTTTTTCGGATTATTTTGTGAAAATGATTGCAGTTCATTAATACTTTTTTCAAATTTAATTTCATCTTTAATATCTAAAAAATCATCTTTTTCTTCAATTTGTTTACTTGTTAATATTTTATCTGTTTTTATTAAACGTTTGTTCTTTTGATAAATTCGAAATCCTAATATCATACCAATTAATATTATCAATGCGACTAAAGCAATAAAAAAACCATTTTTTTCATTCCATTTATTTGTATTTCCTACTATTTTTTGAATTTCTCGTTTTTCTTGATTACTTAATAATGTAAAATCTGCTACGCTCAAAATAATTTTATCGCGCCCTTTAACATATCCTATTGCACTAGCAATAGTATTATAAACTTCTTGTTTGACTTGTTTATCTAGATATACTTCATCATTATTTTGATCTACTACGATACTCACTGTTAATCGTCTTACATCAACAATCTCTCCATTTTCAATAGGCCCTATATCTGAAGAAACCGCTATTTTATAAGAACCCAACGGCAAGACTCCTTTTAATTGCTTCGTTGCCTTTTCTGATAATACTTTTTCAAAGGTCCACTTAACATCAAACCATTCTGAAATACTTTTATAATTTGGAATCAATGGCTTTCCAACTGCTTTTTCTCGCGTAATTATTTTATCTTCAAGCGCTTCTTCATTTAGATTAACTCGCTTAGGATACTTTACTTTATCTCCTTCTTTACGTGCTTTCATACGCTCAAAGATTCCTTCAGATAATACAAACCCTGATGTATCAATAATAGATACATTTTCAGATTTTAAATTTTCAACTGCATTTGATACTAATTGAATAATACTAAAAACAACGTCATCTGTAATAATGGACCCTTCTGACTTTCTAATTAAAATAGAAGAAGTTACTGGTGGCTGAGATACTGAAAAAAGACGATGCTCTGGTAAAACAATTTGAACTTTTGCATTCTCAATCATTTCAAACTGTGTAATCGCTTGCTCCAGTTCACCCGATAAAGCGCGCAAAAACCGTATTCTTTTATCAAATTCGGTCACTCCTAGTGTTTGCGTATTATCTAGTAAAGCATATCCTTTTGCAGTCCCTGATGGTAACCCTTTTACAGCTAATAAATTTCTTGCTTTCTCAATTTCTACTTCATCAACATATACGCTATACTTTGAACCATTTTGCTCCATTTTAAATAAAATGTTTGCAAAGCTAAGCTCTTTTACAAGTTCTGAAACTTGTCCTGAGTCTAATGTATATAACTTTTCATATTTAATTTTTTTTCTTTTTTTCTTTTTTTCTCTATTTTTTATTTCCGCGTTAGTATTACTTGAATTAATATTAATTATACTACTTTCTTCTGTTTTCATTGTCGGTAAAAGGTTTTTATTATTACTTTGGGGTGGATATAAAATACGATAACTTACTGTTATCACTACTATAATGACTAAAATACCGGATAATATAATAATATTTTTTTTATTTTTTTCAAAAAAAGAATTAGAAGTGTCTGCAAACTGTTGTTGCTGAACGTCTTCGCTCTCTTCTAAATTTGAATCTAAATTGTCTGTTTCTGCCATTATTTTTTAATATCCTTTTTATATTTGCATCCCCGTTAACTCTTTTAGAGTCGTTGAAGCTGTTGTAATGACTGTTGTGACAAATGTAATCGCCATATTTAATTTTGTAGCTTCAATTGATACTTCGTCAATTGAAACTTTTCCACTAATATACTCTTCTGTTAAATTATTAACATAAACTTCTTGCTGACTAACGCGATCTAATACCTCTACTGCTTTATCTATAAAAATTTGAAATGGAGTACGGTCTAAAGATTGTTGAGATTGAGTTTGATTACGACCTGTCACTGTTTTATTTTTTTGTTGACGATCATCAATTTGGTTTTGATTAACGGCTTGTGCCAATACTGCTGCATTTTTACTCAACGTTAGCGGGTTCATTGAATTATTGATTGAATTAATAGGTGCGGGGATAACTTTTGAATTTAAAGATGTCTCTTTTTGAGCCTCGTCAAAAAATGCTTTAAATGGAACTTCTGCTGAATATTTAATAGGTGTTGTGGTTGCAACTTGATTTAACTTGCTATCTAAAGATACTGGAGTTTTTTTAAATGACATTATTTTATTAACGCTCCTACTTTAATAACTCAATTGCTGTTTGATACATTGCTTTACTTAACTTAAATGCATTAATATTTGCATCAAACATCGACTCTGTATGCTTTAATGTAATCATTTCATGAGGCATATTGACGTTAGGTAAATAAAAATATCCATTTTCATCAGCTTGGGGTACTGCAGGGTCAAAATATCTTCCAAACGGTTCTTGACTACGTTCTACTCCTAAGATTCTTACCCCCATATCACTGGCCTCTAATGATACATACTTTTTTTGATATGGTAAGCCTGTTGACTCATCTTTTAATGTCATTAAATTGGCAACATTTTCTGCAATTATAGTCATTTTTAATCTCTGAGCAATAATTCCGGACATATTAATTGACATTGCATCATCTAATGTTTGACCCGGTAAATATACTGGAGATATTAAAAATAATAGCAACATAAGTGTATATATAGTTTTCACTAGTTCCTCCTTATTTTTTACCTAGAGAAAGGACTTGCCGATAATTATCTGCTTTTTTTCGGATTAATGCATAGTATGCAGATTGGCGACTACGATTTTTTGCTAACTTAGCCGTTTGATGTTCCAGTAAAACTTTATTAAAATAAGTTTTAGCAACGCCTGGAGGCGCTATCTTATAAATTTCACTTTGATCTTCAGGTAACAATAACGGGCGAAATTCTGGGGTTGTCGCATTTGCAATATTATAACTATATATTGCATGACGCCGACTGGAATCTTTTATTGCAACTTCTAATGCATTCATTGAACTATCAAATAACATTGACTCTAATACAGGCTGAGTATTTTGCTTTGATCCCACCGATATTTGTCCAAAACATAAATTATTGATCATTAAGAACAATAACAATATTATTTTTTTAATTTTATTATGCATGATATTTTATATTTAACCTTTTTTTTAATTTTAATAAAACATTACTATGTATCCTTGATACTTTACTTCTAGAAAACTGTAACCTT
>CAXFGY010000021.1:0-16138 GCA_964002605.1 uncultured Candidatus Marinamargulisbacteria bacterium | reverse complement strand
AGCAAGCGTTGTTAAAAATGCTAGAAGGAACAATTGTGAATGTACCGATGAAAGGGGGTCGTAAGAATCCTCAGCAAGAGTTTATTTCGGTAGATACAAGTAATATTTTATTTATTTGTGGGGGCGCATTTCATGGTTTAGAAGATATTATTAAACAGCGTTTGAATACAAAGTCATATGGATTTGTCAGTGAGCAAGCAGATCGTGATAAAAAAGAAGCGTGTATGTTTGAGCATATTCAACAAGAAGATTTAATTAAGTTTGGGATTATTCCAGAAATGATTGGGCGATTACCTGTATTAGCGCCTTTACAGCAATTAGGCAAAGCAGAATTATTGGCAATATTAACTGAGCCTAATAATGCGATAACAAAACAATATCAAAAGCTAATGAAAATGGATAAAGTAAATTTGAAGTTTGATCAAGAAGCGCTTGAATTAATTGCAGAGATCGCCCATTTACGTGATGTTGGGGCAAGAGCATTACGAGGGATTGTTGAAGATATTATGTTAGAGTATATGTTTAATGCGCCAACAGGCAAATCAAAGTCTATTACAATTAGTATTTCAGATGTGACTGCATTTGTGAATTTAAAATTGTCTAAACAAACACAAGAGCAGCTCAAAAAGTCAAAGACAAAAACAGTTAAGTCGGGTTTAAAAAAAGAAGCGTAATTAGTAGGGCTGGGACTGTCGAAAAATAGAAAAATTAGATCAATCACGAAGTCGCCAAAGCGCTAATATTTACAGTTTATCGCCTGATGCGGTGGTGCAGAGCTACATAAAGAAGACAAAAGTTGTGAAGATTAGGGGTTTCGTGACAGAGCCGAACCGCATTTTAAAATTGTAAAAAATATTTTTACATTGGCGTATCATAGAATATAACTATATTACTTATTAAATAATGAAGTGAGTTTATTTAATAGTAATTGTGTTTCAATTTCGCCATTTAATCCCATAGTAAGATTAGGTTTAAATGAGTCATCAAAGTACGTAAAGTTTGATTGAGTATGAACAATACCTTGAACCATAAATTGATCTTTAAATCGACGTTGTGCTAAGCCTACAATTTTGTGATTTTTACTATAAATTTCATAAGGGTTGGGGTAGCTATTACAAAATGTAATATCTGATTTTATTGAGATAGGCGATTCTGATATGTTTTCAGTAAATAGAGTTAGTTTAGATTTAAGTTTTTCAGATAGCCAATGGAGCTTATCTTTAAAGCGTTTAGGAAATAGAGGATGCGCTAATGGCGCAATTAAGGTAAATAAAAGATCAGAAGGGTTATGAAAAACAATACCACCACCAGTAGGGCGATAAGCATAATCATAAGGTAATATTTGAGGTAATAATGGACGATTTTTCGGCAATGTTATGCTCGGGAAGTTGGGCCACTCGTATAGTCTTAAAGATATCGTATTTAATGCGTTTTGATGCTGTGTGTTAAGCAGTTCAGTATCGTAACGCATATTTTCAATAGCAGAATTAAATTGGGAATAATCAATTTTTATTGTCATATCATTTGTATTATACTTTTTGATAAGTAGTATAGTGTATTATTAATTTTACTTAAGTATAAGGAGTATACAATGGAATTTTTTATTGATACAGCAGATATTCAGGCAATTCGTGTGGCTAATGAGATGGGACTTGTTGATGGTGTTACAACCAATCCAAGTTTAATCAAAAAAGCAGGTCGAGATCATCAGCAAACAATCGAAGAAATTGCTAGTTTTATTAATGGCCCAATTTCTGTTGAAACAATCAGTGAGACAACAGAAGGAATGATTAAAGAAGCAGAGGAGTATATGACATGGAGTGACAATGTTGTCATTAAAGTGGTGATGTCTCCTGAAGGGATGAAAGCCGTAAGATATTTATCTGCACGTGGGATGAAAACAAATGTGACAGTTTGTTTTTCGCCTTTACAAGCATTAATTGCAGCCAAGGCAGGGGCAACTTATATCAGCCCGTTTGTGGGACGTTTAGATGATATTGGTCATTATGGAATGGATATTATTCAACAAATTCGAACTATTTATGATAATTATGGGTTCAATACCAAAATATTAGTTGCGAGTGTACGCACCACGACCCATATTTTAGAAGCCGCTGAAATTGGAGCTGATATTGTGACGGTGCCTCCTAAAATTTTAATGCAACAGTTTAACCACCCTTTGACAGATAATGGTATTGCTGCATTTGTAAAAGACGCTAAAGAATGGGTTAAAGTTTAATACTAGTTAAAATATAAGGATAATTATGATATACTCCAAGTTCAAATTGGAGTAATTAATGACAGTATTAGATATTGTAATAAATCCTGATCCTATTTTAAGGCAACAAACAGTGCCAGTAACACAATTTAATGATCAATTAGCTACATTAATTAAAAATATGTATGATACAAAAAAACATGCTAATGGGATTGGTTTAGCAGCCCCTCAAGTTGGTGTATTATCGGCATTATTTGTTGTCGGGTATGATACGCATAAAAAAGTATATATTAACCCTGAGATAATCTGGAAAAGTGAGGAAAAAAGCAGCTATGATGAAGGGTGTTTAAGTCTTCCAAATATTACAGTTGAGGTAAAACGGCCTAAATCGATTAAAATTAAAGCACAAGATGCCCAAGGTAAATGGTTTGAAGAATCATTGGATGGGATGTTAGCTACTGTATTTCAGCATGAATTTGATCACTTACAAGGAAAATTAATTTTAGATCATGGGGAGCCTAAAGTTGTTGAAGTGATCCCTGATACGGATTGATACAATGTATATCACTGTTTTAAAATCAAAGTTGGCATATGTCAAAATTACAGAAGCAAACCTTTATTATGAGGGCAGTATTACCATTGATGAAAATTGGATGGATGAAGCTAAAATTTATGTTAATGAACAGGTTCATGTGGTCAATACGCAAAATGGTGAACGATTAATTACCTATGCCATTCCTGGCAAACGAGGAAGTAAGGTTATTTGTTTAAATGGACCTGCCGCACGAAAAGGGGTAGTAGGAGATGAACTTGTTATTATTACTTATGCTCAGATAGATTTACAAGATAGTGAATCTAATCCAGCAAGTATTAGCCCAATTGTCGTTAATAAAAAAGAAAATTCATGACCATTTCTCCACGTCCATTAACATTTTTACGTAATAAGGCTGGCGAGGCAACGGTTGGAGATGTTGTTATTTCAGATTTGATTGCATCTTATGGATCACCACTTTACATTTTAGATCAAGAAACAATTATAGCAAATTGTGAAGCCTATGTTTCGTGCTTATCTACACATTATCCTGATTTTAAATTGATGTATGCGGGTAAAGCGAATTTAAGTATTGGCCTACTGAATTTATTGGCTGCTCAGGGAATGGGCGTTGATGTCGTTTCTGGGGGTGAATTATACACGGCCTTACAAAGTCAAATGAACCCAGATTGGATTATTTTTCATGGTAATAATAAATCGATGACTGAGTTATCCTTAGCAATTGCCCATGATGTAACGATTGTGATAGATAATCAAGAAGAATTAATACGGATTCAGCAGGTTATAACCGCTAATCAGGTTGCTAAGGTAATGGTTCGTTTAAAACCAGAAATAGAAGCACATACGCATGAGTATATTAAGACAGGTCAAAGTGATTCAAAGTTTGGTGTAACAGCTTCAGAAATGATGACAATTATTAAATTATGTGATGAGTCTGATCATTTTAATTTTTTAGGAATTCATAGTCACATTGGATCACAAATTTTTGATTCAGAACCCTACATTGAGTTGGTTGATTGTATGGTTGATCATGTATTGAAGATCAAAAATGAACTAGGAATTGAGGTTGAGCAGTTAAATTTAGGAGGAGGAATTGGGATTTCTTATACAGATCAAGATCAGCCATTAGCAATACCAAAATTATTGACTGCTTTATCGCAACGATTGGCTCAAAAGTTAGATCAGTATCAGATTAAGCACCCGGTATTACTATTAGAGCCTGGGAGATCAATTATTGGTAATGCTGGAATCACAGTATATACAATAGGAACAATTAAACAAGTTACAGTGGATAAAACTTATATTTTTGTTGATGGTGGAATGGCGGATAATCCTCGCCCAATGATGTATCAATCAGAGCATACAATAGAGTTGGCTCAGACACAGCATAGTCAGGAGATACAAGCGTATACCATTGCAGGTAAGTTTTGTGAGTCAGGAGATATTTTAGCAGTAGACGTTCAGTTGCCGTCCCCCAAAGTAGAGGATTTACTCATTTTTCATGGAACGGGAGCATATAATTACAGTATGGCCTCTAACTATAATCGTTCGTGTCGACCGGCAATGATTATGGTAAATCAAGGCCAAGCTCAGATTGTGGTTCAACGAGAAAGTTTTGATGATTTGATTCGGTTAGATTCCTGTTTGGAGTTTGAGTAAGTGGGTATGATTCGTTTACAAACATTATTAAAAAAGAAGCAAGATGGTCAGCGTATTACGATGTTGACAGCATATGATGTCATGACAGCTCAAATTATTTCAGAGGCTGGGGTTGATATAATATTAGTGGGCGATTCTTTAGGAAATGTTTTTTGTGGTTACGATACAACATTACCGGTTACTTTGGAGGATATTATTTATCATACAAAGGCGGTTGTTAGAGGTAATAGAAATGCTTTTATTGTTGCAGATATGCCATTTTTGTCGTATCAACTATCACCAATACAAGCCAAAGAAAGTGCAGGGCGCTTAATTAAAGAGGGAGGTGCCCATGGGGTAAAATTAGAAGTAGGGCGTCATCAATTGGATCATGTTAAGGCGATTTTAGAGATGGGTGTTCCGGTAATGGCTCATTTAGGGTTTACACCTCAAAGTGTGCATCAATTAGGAGGGTATCGTGTTCAAGGTCGTGATCAGACACAAATTAAAGAAATGCTGTCATTGGCAAAATTATTAGAAGAACAGGGTTGTTTTGCAATTTTATTAGAAATGGTTCCCAGTAGTGTTGCTCAGGAAATTAGCCAACAAATTTTAATACCGACGATAGGGATTGGTGCTGGATCAGACTGTGATGGACAGGTATTAGTGACTCAAGATTTATGGGGAATGTCACAAAATCCACCGCGATTTGTGAAGCAGTATGCAGGATTAAGAACAGAAATGACCAAAGCCGTTTCAGCGTATATTAAAGAGGTTGAAAACGTTCAATTTCCAACTCAGGATCATTGTTGTGACTGATAACAATAAATCCCTTAAGATTTATGATACTTTACGCCAGCAATTACGGCTATTTGAGCCCATTGTTGCTGGTCAGGTTTCGTTTTATGTTTGTGGTGTCACTGTTTATGATTATTGTCATATGGGACATGCTCGTGCTTATGTTGCTTTTGATATGATGCGGCGGTATTTATTAGCATGTGGGTATCAGGTAAAGTATGTTCAAAACTTTACAGATATTGATGATAAGATTATTAGTAGAGCGCAGGCTGATAATCGCACAGTAGATGATGTGGTTAGTGCTAATATTGATGCTTACTTTGAAGATATGGATGCCTTGGGTATTTTACGAGCAGATCAGTACCCAAGAGCAACCGCTTATATCGCTCAGATGATTACAATGATTCAGAAGTTAGTTGATACGGGATATGCGTATGTAACGGATCATCATGATGTTTGTTTTTCAGTTGATGCATTTTCAGAGTACGGTCAACTATCTAAAAAAGTATTAGATGAGTTAGAGTCTGGAAGTCGCGTTATTGCAGATCAGGCGAAAAAAAATCCCTTTGATTTTGTATTATGGAAACCAGCAAAGCCAGGAGAACCGTCTTGGGAGAGTCCCTGGGGGAAAGGACGTCCAGGTTGGCATATTGAATGTTCTGCGATGGTGTTAGAGACATTAGGGAAAACCATTGATATTCATGGTGGTGGGGCAGATTTAGTATTTCCTCATCATGAAAATGAAATTGCGCAATCACAGTGTTATACTGGTAAACCATTTGTGAACTATTGGGTTCATAACGGTTTTGTGACATTAAAAGATGAAAAAATGTCCAAGTCCATTGGTAATATTTTTACAGTGAGAGATGTATTAAAACAGTATTCGGGTAGTGTGCTGCGGTTTTTCTTGTTAAAAGTACATTATCGCTCTCCAATCCAGTATTCAGAGGCGGGGTTAGTGGAAGCCCAACAAGCATTTAGGCGTTTAGTTGACACATTTAAATCTGTTAAACAAGTAGCGGTAGATCGTCAGGCAGAGACTGACTTTGAAACCATTCGGAACCGGTTTCATGAGGCCATGTCAGATGACTTTAATACCGCAGCAGCGATTGGCATATTATTTGATTTAAATAAATTGATTCATAAGACACAATCAGGTACAGGGGTTTTAAAAGAGTTAGGTGATATTTTAGGTATTTTTTATGATTTACCGAGTCCAGAAGACACATTACCGGAAGACGTGTTGAATTTGATAGAAATGCGTAGTCAAGCTAAAAAAGATAGACAATTTGATGTTGCAGACCAGATTAGGGACGAATTAGTGACGCAATATGGCATTATTTTAGAAGATACATCGGCAGGTGTGCGCTGGAAAAAGAAGTAATCCATTTTGAGTTGTCGTCGAGTGACAATTTTTCTCACGCAGTAACCGACGTAATGTCTGTATTTGGCTACATTTGGAAATGAGCAATCGTTTTCAGTTAATCCAACTTAGAATTTTGTGCTAGAAAATATCTAATCTTATATATCAGAACGCTCTTCTTTAATCATTTTATTGCGTTTAGCTTGGCAATACTTGATTCGCTGCTGCTTTTATTGCCTTTATTTCCTTTGGAGTTAGTGCTCTATTCTGTAGTTTTCTGGGTATTTTATTAGATACCTTAACTTCTTTGCCCCATACCTTTAGGGTTGTATCAGATACAGAAACAATCCGTTCATCTTTCAGTTGAATAACACTTAAAACAGGTTTATCAGGGTTATTAGGGTCTTTAAGTGTAGCAATGCATTTTTCATCAGATGGTTTAGTTAAATCCCACACCCTTAGGGTGCCATCATCAGATCCAGAAACAATCCGTCCATTTTGTAGTTGAATAACAGTGGTAATAGAATCGCTATGGCCTTCAAGTGTATATATGCATTGTGGTCCAAGTTGGTGATCCAAATCCCATACCTTTAGAGAGTGATCATCAGATCCAGAAACAATCCGTCCATCTTTCAGTTGAATAACAGTGTTAATAGAATCCTTATGCACCTTAAATATATTAATATTATTAAACATATAGGGTTGTATATCAAGTGTAAATATAGAATAACTCTTTGCTAAGTGTTGTCTAAATGAATAATGTACGTTGTTCAGTTGTTCAGTTGTTCAGATGTGCTGGCATGACGTCCGAATTTTCCTGTTGACGCCCAATTACAATAATCAGCGATTGTTAAATAAGTATCCCTAATCTTATTTAGAATGTTTTCTGGAAGGTTAGTGACAGATTGTAACGATGCGTGAGGTGGGTGACAGTCTTTGGTTAGAGCCATTGCTGCTGCTTGAGCCATTGCTACTGTTCCTGTTCTTTTTTATCTTGTATTGGCATAATAAACCTTTTTTTATTTTTCCTTTAATCTCTCTAAATTATGCTACGATTACAGTTTACAAAAAAAATTTACCATGAATTACTGCATCATGTAAGGTTCATATATCTGAGTACCATCATGAGGTGTATTAAAATGATCAACCATTAACGTGGCTAAATTTTCTGAATCAGTGGGCTTAAGTCGTTTTGGGATTAACCAAAAAAATAATCTAAACAACATCAACATCCATTTTTCAGTTAACCTGGGCTTATGTCGCTGTCCTAACAAAAAAGAAGGTCGGTAAATGATTAATTGCTTAAAGCCTAATTTTTGTAATTGATCTTCTAAAGACCCTTTTGTTTTTAAGTAAAAAGAGAGTGATTTTGAATGAGCGCCAACACTAGAGACCAAACTATAGGCGGAAATACCTTTTTCTTTCCCAATTTCAGCAACTTTTTGAGGAATCTGGTAATCAACAAAGTAAAATTGTTGTTTTGATTGAGCTTCTTTCATCGTTGTTCCAATACAACAAAAAATATGATTCACATTATCAAACAAGTGATGAGAACGATCTAAGTTCATAAAATCCACGACATTAAAAGTTGTTTTATTGAGTGAAATAGTAGCAGGGTTACGTATTAAACAGCGTATTTCAGTGATTTGAGGATCTTGATCTAATAACTTTACTAATTGTGATCCGACCAATCCCGTCGCACCAATAACAAGAACTATTTTAGGCGTCATTATAATTTTTCATACGACTAGAAAGTATCGTTTAGTTTAAACCCACACGAATGGTATTGATAACGGAAATCTTATCTAATTGATTTAATTTTTTAATCGTTTCATTAAAGTTTTTTTCTTGAGTATGATGAGTAATAATAATAATTTCTGCTAATCCATCTTGTGGCGCAGGCTGACTTAAAGTCAGAATACTAATGTTAGCTTGACTCAGTTCATGAGTAATTTTTTCTAACATTTGCGGCTCATCTGCGGCACTTAAACGAATATAATATTGACTAGACAGATGTGTAATCGGCGTTAATTTCATTTGATGAAGTTCAGTTTCTAAATTGCGACGATTTATTTTTTGGCTAAGATCAAAAGCAATATCAATAATATCAGAAACAACGGCAGATCCGGTTGGTGATCCACCTGCACCCTTTCCAGATAACAGAACCTCTCCAACAGCATTACCAGAAATATAAGCGGCATTTACTTCATTGTTAATATTAGCTAATAAGTGTGCTTTTTGAATGAGTGTGGGATGGACACGTAAAGATAGGTGATCATTTTCTTGGCGATGACCTAAGGCGAGTAATTTGATTTTATAGCCTAATGCGTCTGCATATTGAATGTCGGCTAAACTAATATGACGAATCCCTTCATAATGTAAGTCACTCAGTTGAACATCAGCTTTAAACGCAACCGCAGCTAAAATGACTAATTTATGAGCTGCATCAATACCGTCGATATCCATAGTTGGATCTGCTTCTGCAAAACCGGCGTCTTGGGCATCTTTTAATATTACTTCAAAAGGTTGTTGCTCTGTTTCAATTTTAGTCAGCATATAATTGGTGGTACCATTTAAAATACCGGCGATATGATCAATACGATTGGCAGCTAAACCCACTTTAAGTGATCGAATAATAGGAATACCGCCACCAACTGATGCTTCATAGTAAATGTCAACACCGTTTTCTTTAGACAAAGAGAAAAATGTTTTTTTGTGTTTGGAAACCACTTCTTTATTTGCGGTAACAACATATTTTTTATTTTTAAGTGCAGTACAAATATAATCAAAGGCAGGGGTGTCACCGCCCATGACTTCAACAATAATATCAATATGAGGATCCATTAAAATAGCATCAATATCAGTTGTTAGTAATGACTGAGGAACCAGGTCTTGATATTTTTTAGGTGACCGAACTGCAATTTTACTAATTTGAATCGGTTGCCCGACACGTTGAGTCAGTAACTCAATATTTTGGGTAAGGATATTATAAACCCCTTGACCAACATTCCCAAAACCAATTAAAGCGACATTAATCATTGTTTAAGTACTATAGCAATAGTCCCTGAATCGATTCAATGCCTTAATTAGTATTCAGAAAAGTATCAAGCGCGTTCATCAGTTCACCAAATTGCGTCCAGTCAATTGAATCACTTTGTTTAAATGCATTGTATAGTTGCTTGATATGACCTTTAGATAATGGGATCGCATTATTTGAGTCTTTAACAGGGATGGTTTTAACAATATCGTTGTCAATTCCTTGAAAGACGGATTTAATCGCATCATCAAGCGTATCTGCCATAACCACTTTATCGCCATAAGAAAAAATCACTCGTTTAAGTTCTGGAAACTTACTTTGAGTTGCTTGTAAGTAAATGGGTTCAACATATACCAATGAATCACGAATTGGAATGACCATTAAATTTCCACGAATGACACGAGATCCCATTTGACCCCAAAGAGTTAATTTTTGAGAAATAGACGTATCTTGGTCAATACGAGACTCAATTTGCATTGGGCCATAAATCGTTCGTTCTTTAGGGAATTTATAGACTTTTATTTCACCGTATTCGTCAGGATCACATTTGGCAGACATCCAGGCAATCATATTATTTTTATTAGTGGGCGTAAAAGGAAGCATTAACAAAAAGCTTTCTTTTGAGTCGCCTGGTAGCCGACTGACCATATGATAGGGCTGCATAACTTGTTCAGATTGTTCATAGGTTTCACTCGGAATCGCCCATAAATCTTCACGGTTATAAAACACTTGGGGATCTGTCATGTGGTAGGTTTGATACATATAGGATTGAACAGAAAATAAGTCCTTGGGGTAGCGAATATGATTGAGTAAATCGCTGGGCATATCAGATAATGGTTTAAATAAGTCAGTATAAAATTGGGAATATGCATTAATAATAGGATCGGTTGGGTCTGAGATATAATATTGAATTGTGCCATCATAGGCATCAATGGTAATTTTAACGGCATTTTTAATATAATTTAGACGACGATTAAAGGGTTCAGAGTAGGGGAATTGTGATGAAAAAGTATAGCCATCAAGCATCCAGACCAGTCGACCAGAGTCTGACACAACCATATAAGGATCATTATCAAGGGCAATAAAAGGGGTGATTTTACGAATGATTTGAGTGATATCACGATCATATAATAACCGACTTTCAGGTTTAATTAGTGATGAAACAAGTAGTTTCATATCGGAAAATTTAAATGCAAATACCAATCGTCTTAGTATGCTATTAAGGATAATACCCCCGTTACCTTTGTAATGCGTATATACATTAGTATCTCCTTTGGGGTAATCAAATTCTTCTTGAGCTGTATTAACAATAATGTAGTTATTCACTTTTTCACCAAAATAAATTTCAGGGCGTGTGATCGTCATATGGTCTGATACGGGAGGTAAATCCTTAATATAAAGTTTAGGAAGGCCGTCTCTGCTGACTTCATTCACAGGCGACATACAAAGTCCGTAACCATGAGTATAAACCAAATGTTGATTGGTCCATGTTTGTGCTTGGCTCGTTAATTGGGAGGTATCAAGTTCACGAGGAGATAGCATCACTTGTTGAAGTTGACCATTAATCATATAACGATCAACATCAATATTACCAAATTCATAGTAAAGTCGAATTTCTTGAAGCTGACTGAGTGTTTGTTGGAGGGGTTCACGATTCCAAAGTCGAATATTAGACATTGTGAGTGACTCTGATTTGATATCTTTTAATGTTAAGGTATTCGATACAGGAAATTGTTCATCTGTAATTTTATCAAGACCATACGCTTGGCGAGTAAAGTTAATGTTGTGATTAATGTAGGGTTTTTCTTTTACAATTTCATTGGGTTGGACGACATAGTTTTGAATTATACCAGGTACAATTGAACTCCCTAAGAATTGAGTGACAAGTAATAGGATTCCAAAATAGATGGGAATACGTTTAATCGGCAGAAAAGGCCATAACCATACTAATAAACCTAAAACAGTATAACCAATCGCAAGTAGGGACAAAAGAGGTAAACGAATATGATGATCAGTATAACCGAGCCCATGTACAACGCCAGTTGAATTTAAGAGCATATCAAAACGATTAAGCCATGTGCCAATCCCAATCAGTAAGAGTAAGCAGCCCACTAAAAAGAGCACATGATATTGAATACCTTTTCCAATTTTTTGTTTTGTAAAGAGCGAAGGAATAAGATTTTCAGATAAGTATAAGAATAAAACAATAAGAATTGATAGAACTGTAAGCGTTAGTCCCCAACTTTGTAAGGCATTAAAAAATGGGATTGAAAATAGGTAGAAAGAAAGATCTTGGTTAAAAATAGGGTCAACTGTACCAAAGGGCGATTGATTAAAAAATAAAATAATGGTGTTCCAATGGCTTTTAGCGATCATTCCTAAAAATAAAGAAATAACAATAATCACAACAAGCTTGAGTAGACGATATGCAGTACGGGATAATTGTGAAAACTGTGATTGTGAGAAGTTGGTTTGAAATTGGGTTAAAAATTGATCAAGAAATGGGATACCAGTTTGAATTGAGGCCCCTTTATTATTGGCATTAGAGCGACAGTTACGACTCGCAATGATTACATGACAACCAATCCATAATAAACCCAATATCACACCAACCCCAAAAACAGTCAGTTTTGAATAAACTTCTTTGATCCAAATGGTATTGAGTCCAAAGGAGCCAAACCACAAGTAATTTGGATACAGTTGGATAATCATTAAAAATAGAATAAATAGTATACTAAGTAGTAATAAGCGGCGTCCTTTAATCATTGTGTAATCACTCCTTACAAGAGAAAATAATATAAATTATACTGTATCAAATTTATCATAAAATTGACACTATTTCGGCTTTAAGTTACATTTATGAGTTCTATAGCGGCGGCGTAGCTCAGTTGGTTAGAGCACACGGCTCATACCCGTGTTGTCAGTGGTTCAAATCCACTCGCCGCTACCATCAACATTTTAATATACTATTAATTTCTTTTTGTGATAACGGCTTAAAATCACCCATTTTAAGTTTACCTAAAGATATAGTACCGATACTAAGTCGTTTGAGATGGGTGACTTCATAATTTAAAAACTCAAAAGATCGGCGAATAATACGGTTGCGACCTTCAAGTAATGTAATTTGAAGTTGATGGGCATCAGTTAATAAAAACGATTGAAATTCCACCGGACCATCTTCTAAAAAAAAGCCTGATTCAAGTCGTGATAAAGTAAGCTGGTCTAATGGGGCATTCAGGGTTACGGAGTACGTTTTTTTAATAGATTGACTAGGATGGATTAATGAGTGAGAAAATTGACCATCATTAGTGAGCAACACTAAGCCAGTAGTTTGTCGATCTAACCGACCGACCGGAAACAAAGGAAGTTTAATTTTTTTAATAATATCATTTAAGCATCGTCGACCCTTAGGGTCAGATAAAGTACATATCATATTTTTAGGTTTATAGTATTTATAGTAATAAAAAGTAGGCGGCTGAGATAGTACTTGGCCGTCAATAATGACATGGCTATGGGACGGGTTGATTTCAAGTGCAATGCTCGTAACTAATTTGCCATTACAGCGTACTTTTTTTAATTTAATCAACTCTAAAATAGCGCGTCTTGAGTAAGATGTCTGAGCTGAGATAAAATGTTCTAATTTAATACTTGCCATTATTTAAATGAAAGGAAATTAGGATGATAATGATGGCGTGTTATCTAATTCACAAATCCGAACAGATTCAAATAAAGGGTTAACAAGTAACCCTTTCAAACGTGTAGAGGATAAAATTACATGAGAATGTAACTCATCAATATTAGTTTGGGCGAGAGGCTGGTTACATAAAAAATGCCAAACAATAGATTGAGTTAAGTTTTGTAATGGATTAGTTGAATAGTTCATTTTTAGGCGCTGACATAATTGGTGATCATCATTTGAGTCTTGATGAGATACTTCAATAACATGAGAGTAAGATGATTTAATCGTCGGAATTGTTTCAATATAGTAACTTTCTTTATTGGGGTTTAATAAATCATAAGAAGATGAAATAAGTTCTGATAGTGCAATTTTAGCATCATGAACGGTCGTCACATTAAACGTTAATACGCATTGACGATATCGCTCAAGCGAATTAATAAAAGGACAAATATTACGTGTTTTGATTGTTTCAAAAGCAGACACACAGTGTAGGTCAATATTATTAGTATAGATATAAATTTTTAATGTAATCATTGTTCTTATATTAGTATTCTTTTAGCGCAATAAATAATTTTTCCCATGGCCCAGGGGCATTGGTTTCAGTTTGAAAAAAAGTTTCTTTTTTATGAGGCCAATCACCTAAAATCCATGACGGAATTTGACGAGATAAGTAAGCCCGTTCTGGATGAGGCATCATTGCAAATACATTTCCGGATTTATTTCCAATACCGGCAATATTAGCAGTCGTTCCATTAGGGTTAGTAGGGTAACTGTTTTCTTGTTTACCTTCAGCATTACAGTAGTGAAATGTTGAAAATGGGTAAGGTGTTGTTGACTGAAAAACAAAGCGTCCTTCACCATGATTAATAGGAATGGGAATGACATCATCTGGCTCAAATAAAGCGGTGAAAATATTTTGTTCAGGCTGTGAAGGTTTTACAAATACCCAGTCACAAACAAAGCCATGAGAGTGCTGATCTTTTTGATTAGGCGCAAGCGCCATTTCAATTGTTTGACTATTATTAGTATCAGGAACAAGACCTGATTCTGCTAGCACTTGGCAGCCATTACAAATACCTAAAACGGGTTTTTTATTTTGAGCAGCAGTAACAATTTCATTCATAATAGGAAGTTTTGCTGCAATGACCCCAGCACGCACACGATCTTGAAATGAAAAGCCACCAGGAATAATATAAGCATCATAGTCATGAAATTGATTAGGAGAAACTGTCCACCTTAATATATCTGCTGACATTCCATAAAACGTTACTGCATGACGTGTTTCTCGTTCACAGTTACTTCCTGGAAATTGAATAATGCCAATTTTTTTTTTAGTTGCCATTCCGATCGAAATCTTTTTCTGCGTTAATTGCGGCAATCATACCATCAGATACAGCGGTTGAAATTTGACGGATTTGTTTAGATCGAATATCCCCTGCTGCGTAAACACCAGGAACATTTGTTCTCATACAATCGTCCGTAATAATAAAACCCTCTTCATCGATATCAACTTCAAGGTTAATAATATCTTGAGGGGGTTTTCGTCCAACATAGATAAAAACGCCTTTTGTATCGATCCAGGTATGTTGCTTGGTCACTATATGTTCAAGTTTCATTTTTTCAACATGATCAATACCAAAAATATCCACAGGGATTGTATCCCACATAATAGTTATTTTGGGATTATTTAGTACTTTTTCACGTAAGTTTTTCACTGCTTTGAGTTGATCAGAGCGATGAATGAGGTACAAAGAACTTGCAATATCAGCCAAGTATTCAGCAGCATAACAAGCACAATTTCCACCACCAATAACAGCAACTTCTTTACCTTGATACAGTTCCCAGTCACCTTGAGCATAATAAGATACGCCACGGCCTAAAAATTTTCGTTCAAAATCAGTATCAAGTTCCTTAGGTTCAAGTCCAGTAGCGATGATAACAGATTTGCATTTATAGCTATATCCTAAATTGGTACAGACCGTTTTTTCTTTTTGGGCAATATTAGAGATGTCATAAATTGATTCACAACTATAATAAATAGGATAATCCATTAGGTGATCTTCCATTTGTTTTGCAAGATCAGCACCTAATATTCCATTAGGAAACCCAGGGTAATTATAAATACGATAGGCAGTTGATGTTTCTCCTCCCGGTAGCGTTTTTTCAATTAGGAGTACTTTTAAGCGAGATCGAGCAGCACAGATTGCAGCTGTCATACCTGCTGGGCCAGCCCCTATGATAATAATATCAAACAAGTCTCCATCTTTAGGAACTAATTTTTCTTTTTCAGTTACAACTTCTTCAATCATGATTTTTAATTTTTTATAATATACAATTATAATTTTACAGTATTAATTGTATCATTTTCGTTTCATTTATCCAAATAGCAGCTATTTTTTTATATAAATATAATTGTTAAAAAATAAACTAAGTTTTATTCATTATGTTTAAGTAAGTTTAATATACTAAAAGTAGTCAATATAATTGGAGTTTTTTTAATATTTAAATAGTTTTTTAATAAAGGAATTGTAAAATATTCTTAATACAACATAAAATTTCAATATACTAAAATGAATTTTTTTTTAAAAAAATCGATAATATATAAAGAGTTAAATTGAATGTTTTTAATAAAAAGTAAATAAAGAGTGAAAAAAGAATATACATGCGAATTAAAAATATAATTATTATAAAACCAGATACTACAAAAAGAAGCACCAAAAGCAGAAAAAATAGCAACTCAAAGATTACAAAGAGTATCAAATAAGACAATAACAGCAAAAGAAGTAAAAAAAGCACCAGCAGCACCAGCACCAGCAGCAGCATATGAAAAAGCAGTAGATAATCATATGCCC
>CAXFGY010000020.1:0-16278 GCA_964002605.1 uncultured Candidatus Marinamargulisbacteria bacterium | reverse complement strand
TTCCAGGATAAAATTAACTCCTTTAACCCCTGTTTTTGTTTATTAGTCTTTATTAGACTTTATTTTTTAAATCAATTTTTAAATATTGGAATCTTTAAGGACTTTTTCAACAGAATGGGTCGTTTATAAGACAATAATAATATATTATAAAATATCTAAAAAGCAATAACTAGAAAAAAACAATAAATACTTAAAACCAAGCCTTCACCGCATCAAACATCGAGGATTTATTAAATTGATCATCACCACGCAACTGTGACAGTTCTTCAATTAATTTTTTTTCTTTGCCACTTAATTTTTCTGGAAAAATAGATTGAATCTTTACATATTGATCCCCACTACCATATCCTTGTAAACGTGCTAGTCCCTTACCTTTTAAACGAAATTGAGTCCCTGATTGTGTCCCAGATGGAATCTTCAATTTACCCGTACCTGTTAATGTCGGGACCTCTAATTCTGTCCCTAAAATTAATTGGGTATAAGGAACCTCAATCACAATCGTTACATCATCATCGTCACGCTTAAAATAATGATGCGTTTCTACCGTAATAAATACATATAAATCACCCGCTGAACCACCCTTTAACCCATGGTTCCCTTCACCAGAAACCCGTAACTTCATTCCAGAATCTACGCCTGCCGGAATCGACACTTCAATTTTTTTCGATTTTTTTTCAACCCCATTTCCACTACAACGTTTACATGGGTCCGAAATCAACTCTCCAGATCCTTGACACTTCGCACACGTCGCTACTTGCTGAAAACTACCCAAAAACGTGTTTTGTACTTTTTTAATTTGACCCGTGCCATTACAAGTTGCACATGTTTGTTTTTTCCCTGATTTAGACCCTGTCCCATTACATTCATCACATTGATCTAAATGATAAATTTCGATTTCTTTAGAAATCCCCTTTGCCGCATCCTCTAACGTAATCGTTAAATCATAACGCAAATCATCGCCTCGAGACGATCCAGTTCGTTGACGCCCTCCACTACTTGTCCCTCCAAAAAAAGAATCAAAAATGTCATCAAAAGAACCTGAATTAAAGCCACCAAAACCACCCCCTCCAAAACCCCCTGAACCACCTGAAGCAGAATCATCAGCAACACCAAATTGATCGTATTGTGCTTTTTTCTGCGGATCAGATAAAATCGAATACGCCTTTTGAATTTTCTTAAATGTCGCTTCTGCATTAGCAGACTTATTAACATCCGGATGATATTCCCGAGCCTTTTTTTTATACGCACGCTTAATTTCTTGCTCTGACGCACCTTGAGAAATACCTAATAATCCATATAAATCTTCAGACATAATTATTAATCCTTTACGCTATTATTTAACTTAACTCAAAAACCAAAACAAAAAAGTCCCCCCTCCTACTATACCAGATTAATCGGAATAATAAGAAAGAGGACTCAAAAAATACTAACTACTTTTTACCGTTTTCAACTGTTTCTTTTTGCTCTTCTTCTTTTTTATCATCTTTAACTTCTTCAAAATCAGCATCAACAACTGTATCATCTTTTGCATCTTTAGATGTTTGAGACCCTTCTGAACCTGCATCATTTCCTTCCTGCTGAGCTGCAGCTGGATCTTGTTTGTATAATTCTGCAGTCACTTCATAAACCACTTTCTGAAGTGCTTCTGTTTCAGATTTCATTTGTTCTGCATCATCATCTGCAATCACTTTCTTTAATTTTTCAATCCCCTCATTAAGTACTTTTTGCTTATCTTCAGGAATTTTATCTTTACTATCTTTAATCAACTTTTCTGTTGAATAGACCAACGAATCTGCTTGATTTTTAACATCAATTGATTCCCGCTTTTGCTTATCTTCCTCAGCATGAGCCTCTGCATCTTGCTTCATTTTTTCAATTTCATCCTCTGATAACCCTGACGAAGACTCAATCGTAATTTTTTGCTCTTTACCTGTCCCTTTATCTACAGCCTTAACATGAACAATCCCATTCGCATCTATATCAAAGGTTACTTCAATTTGAGGAACACCACGTGGAGCAGGAGCGATCCCCTCTAAAACAAACCGGCCTAAAGTACGATTATCTGCAGCCATTTCACGCTCACCTTGCAATACATGAATATCAACTGAAGGCTGATTATCAGCCGCTGTTGAAAAGACCTGACTTTTGGAAGTTGGAATCGTGGTATTTCGTTCAATTAACTTAGTTGAAACCGAACCTAAAGTCTCAATCCCAAGCGATAATGGGGTAACATCTAGTAAAATAACATCTTTTACATCTCCTGCTAATACACCCCCTTGAATCGCAGCACCTAGCGCAACGACTTCATCAGGATTAACCCCTTTATGCGGATCTTTCTGAAAAAAATCTTTCACTGCATCTTGAATCGCCGGAATTCGTGTAGATCCACCTACAAGAATCACTTCGTTAATCTCTGATTTTGAAATTCCCGCATCATCCAACGCTTTCTCACAAGGTGTCATCGAACGTTTAATATAATCCGAAATCATAGATTCAAACTTTGCACGCGTTAATTGAATATTTAAATGCTTTGGCCCTGAACTATCAGCAGTCACAAAAGGCAAGTTAATATCAGTTTGAGTTGCAGAAGACAATTCAATCTTCGCTTTTTCAGCACCTTCTTTTAATCGCTGTACTGCCATTTGATCTCCTGACAAATCAACCCCTTGATCCTTTTTAAACTCATCAACAAGCCAATCAATAATAATCTGGTCAAAGTCATCCCCTCCTAACTCTGTATCACCATTTGTTGATAAAACCTCAAATACCCCATCACTAATTTCAAGGATTGAAATATCAAAAGTACCCCCACCAAAATCATAAACTGCAATTTTTTGATCATTCTTTTCATTTAAGCCATACGCTAATGCAGCTGCTGTAGGCTCATTAATAATTCTTAATACTTCAAGACCTGCAATCTCTCCCGCATCTTTAGTTGCCTTACGCTGATCATCATTAAAGTATGCTGGAACAGTAATCACAGCCTGCTTTACCTCTTCACCCAAATAAGCCTCTGCATCTGCTTTTATTTTTTGCAAAACCATTGCTGAAATTTCAGCAGGGGCATATTCTTTATCACTGGTCTCAATTACGATTCCCCCACCCTTACGCTCTTTTAAAGAATACGGTAAATCACGTTTGATTTCTTTTTTACGACGCCCAATTAAACTCTTTGCCGAGAAAATTGTATTCGTTGGATTAGTCACTGCTTGACGCTTAGCTGCTTGTCCAACCAACCGCTCACCCTCTTTTGTAAACGCAACAATCGAAGGAGTTGTACGCGCTCCCTCAGCATTTGTAATCACTTGCGCATCTTTCCCTTCCATAATAGACACACAAGAATTTGTCGTCCCTAAATCAATGCCCAAAATTTTTTGTTTTCCCATTTTAACGCTCCTTTCTTATTCAACTGATATAATTGATAAAAATTAACAACTATTATCATTTAAAATTTTAAATTTGATTTACAAAATAACATATATCATGCCATAAAATTATAAGGCATTATGTTAATATAATGAACATTATATCTCAACTTTGTCTAATAGTCGCACAAAACTTCCTACTCTGAAACCACAACCATCGCAGGACGAATCAATTTATCATAAAGTTTATAACCACGCTGCATCACCTTAATCACATGATTGGCTTCAACACCGGATTTCTTTTCCTGAGATACCGCTTGATGCAAATTAGGATCAAACAACTGATTAAGCGGATCTATGACCGTCACATTCAACCGATCTAAAGTTTGCTGAAACTGCTTTAAAATCAATTCAAACCCCTGAATAAATTGACTTAACACTGCATTTTCTCGTTGTGATTCTGGAATATGGCAAGCTAACTCAAACGTATCTAACACAGACACCATTTCTAAAATAACGGACTCCGTTGCATATTTTTTAAATGAATCCACCTCTTGCTGCTTACGTTTCTTAAAATTTTCAAGCTCTGCTAAATGCTTTAATGCATCATTGGAAGCAAGTTGTGACTCTTCTTTTGCTTGAGACAAGGCATCTTCAAGACTCAAAATTGTTGCTTTTAAATCTGCAATCTCTCCCAGACCATCATTATTAACCTTAGAGTTAACCGTCTTTTTTTCTTTTACTTCTTTTTTTTCTTTCACTTTTTTTGACTTTGCCAAATTAAATGTCACCTCCAACAATAATCTATGGATAATCCCATACATTTTACCTTTTTGGCAATACAATATCTTGAAAAATAAGGACTATCGCAAAACAGAGAAAATCAATTGAATACGATATCGCCAAAGGCATAAGATTTGCAATTTATCATCTGAGGAAGTGGTGCAGCGCACCATAACGAAGATGAAAATTGTAAAAATTAGGCATTTCGCGACAGCGCCAAATAGCCATTAAATTCATCTAAGCAACTTTATCACAGAATTCAAATGACCATAAAAAATTAACTACAAACATTAAAACTAGCTTTATTGATAAAATATTAATAAAATAATAATAAATTATTTCTATAATAAAAAATTAAGCTGATTAAATACTCACTATAAGGAGACGCTCATATGTCAGAACTAGAATTTGTTAAAGAAGAATTAATCCAAAACAATTCAATTAAAACAGAGTTATATCAACAATACGAAGTAAAACGAGGTCTTAGAAATCAAGACGGCAGTGGTGTTCTAGCAGGTTTAACAAATATATCTTCTGTCGTGGGCTTTCACAACTTAGATGGAGAGCTTATACCTAAAGAAGGCGATCTAAAATTACGAGGAATATCTTTAAAAGACTTAACAAATAAATTTAGTAATAATGACAAATTTCAATTTGAATCAATTTGCTTCTTACTATTAATTGGTCGACTCCCCAATGACAACGAATTGAAAAAATTCACTTCATACATAGCAGAAAATCGACAACTACCCGATGTCATTATCACAAATGTGATAAAAGGTGTTCCCAGTAAAAACATTATGAATAAACTTCAAACTGCCATTTCTTCACTTTATGCATACGACGATAACCCAGAACTCGTCGATCCATATCAAGATTTCTTAAAATCTGTAAAAATAATTGCTAAGTTACCATTAATTGTTGCTTACTCCTATTTAGCTGCTTATGGTAACGGCGATGAACAATTTTTAGCAGCACCAAAACATTACTCTCAAGCAGAATCATTTTTATATTGCCTAAGAAATGGAGAACCTCCAAATGAATTTGAAAGCCATGTAATCGATCTATCCTTACTCCTACATGCAGAACATGGTGGCGGTAATAATTCAACATTTACAACTCATGTTGTCAGTTCAAGTCAATCTGACATCTACTCCACGTTAGCCGCTGCAATTGCCAGCTTAAAAGGTCCGCTTCACGGATCTGCAAATAAAAAAGTAATGGAAATGATGTCCGACATTAAAAATAATATTTCAAACTGGGAAAATGAAACCGAAGTATCCAACTATATCGAAAAATTAATTCAAAAAGAAGCAGGAGATCACTCAGGAAAACTTTATGGACTTGGTCACGCAGTTTATACCCAATCTGATCCTCGTGCCATCATTATCAAATCACTCGCTGAAAAAGTAGCCATAGACCATAACAGAAGTGATGAGTTTAAGTTATACAACTTAATCGCAGATAAAGGTCCAATAATATTCAATAAAATTAAGGGCTCTAACAAAGTAATATCTCCTAACGTCGACTTTTACTCTGGTTTCGTCTACGATTGCTTAGGAATTCCTCAAGAAATATTCACACCACTATTTGCAATGGCACGCACAGCCGGTTGGTGTGCCCATCGTATTGAAGAAGGCCTATCTGGAAAACGTATTATTCGTCCGGGATATAAATATGTAAGTTAATTTTTAATATCCCTATTAAAAGCAATGTTATCTTCTATTAAGAACATCATAAAAAAGTAAATCCATTAAATTCTAAAAAAACGTTATAACAACTTTTCTAGACCATAAACCAAACCCGGTTTATAATCCTGAGTCACTTTAATGCAATGTAGAATACCAGGCATAAAGGAGTCTCTGGAAATAGTTTGATGTTTCAACGTTAATGTCTGACCAGCTCCACCCAAAACGACATCTTGATCAGCAATAATACCCGGTAACCGTACAGAATGAATCGGAATATTATAATGTCGTCCCCCACGCACACCCACTACCCCCTCTTCTTCCTTCAACGGTGTTTGATTCACTTTAGGGTTATGCTCATGAATCATCTCTGCTGTTTTCAAAGCAGTTCCAGATGGCGCATCCGCTTTATGATTATGATGAGATTCAATAATCTCAACATCTGGTAAATATTGAGACGCTTCTGCTGCAAATTTCATTAATAAAACCGCACCAATTGCAAAATTAGGACATACAAATACACATTTTTGCTTCTCTTGAGCCAAATGATCCAACTCTTTTAAATCAATCGGCGTTAGGCCAGTTGTACCAACAACCGCATGGGCGTCCCCATTTAAAATCGTTTCAACATTAACACGAACTGCATTAGGATGGGTCAAATCAACCACCACATCAGGTTTCAATCGCTGCAATACGTCTCTTAAATCATCATTACGATCCAATGCTGCAACAAGCTCACAATCTGGATTTTCACGAACTGCATTCACTGCAGCAACACCCATCTTCCCTTTTGCCCCATTCACTATTACTTTAATCATATACCCATTAGTGTAACAAAGCTCATAAATAATGAGAACCTATCAATAACGCAATACTAGTCCATTAGGGTAATCACTTCTCTATTAATATCTTCTACCGATTTATGATTCACATCAATCACATGAATCCGTTCGGAATACTGCGTTGCACGTTCTAAATAGACAGTCCGAACCTTCTGATGAAACCCCAAATCTTCTTGTTCAAACCGATCTAATTGAGCCCGTTTTTGAGCACGCCTAAGCCCTTCCTTAGGATCAATATCAAATAAAATTGTAATATCAGGCATGAGCGTGACTAATCCATTTAAGCCCCCCACTACAATGTCGGAAAGTTGCCGACCCCCGCCTTGATATGCCCATGTTGAATCAATATATCGATCACATAAAACAATTTTTCCTGCATTCAAAGCCGGCTGAATGACCGTCTGAATATGTTCTAAGCGATCAGCAAAAAACAATAATAATTCCGTATTACTATCATTAAATTGAGTCTTTGGATCTAACACGATTTGACGAATCAATTTTCCAAATACCGTTCCTCCAGGCTCTTGCGTCACAACAACATCATTACCACGGGTCTGAAAAAATTGTTTCAAATATTCAATCTGAGTGGACTTTCCCGACCCTTCAATCCCTTCAAAAGAAATAAACATTATTCTCCTTTTGGATAAATCCGAACACGACGATTGGGTTCTTGTCCAACAGACATTGAATTTAAACCCAACCGACGTGCTTCTTTATGCTGAATTTGACGTAATTCCTTAGTTTGAGGACTCATTTCAACCACCCGACATTCACTCAACGCACGTTTACTTGCAATATGTACATCATTACATGCTTCTTTTTCCAATGAGTCTTGTGTCTCTGGTATTTGATAAAAAGATTTTAAAAACTTCTGAATGGCATACTCATCTGCAATAACATGTAAGGAAATATCACGAGACTTTGTTAACTGATCTAACTTTTTCTTTTGATTTTTTGCTTTTACCTGAGTCGTTAAAACAATATCTGCCATATCAACCTTACGCACAATTTCAACAGGAACACCTAAGGACTCTATTGCCCCTTTAATCGTTTGATATGTAATACCAAAAAGAAATATCGATAACGGTGTTAAGCCTGAAATTGATGATACGACAGGATCAACTCTAGGCTCAATCGTTTCTAATAAATTATGGTCTACTACCTTGCCATCATAATCTTCTCGAATTCGCTGTTCAGGTGGACGAATATCGTTGCGTAAATAATCATCAACATATGACGCAACGGAACTATAAATTAAAAAAACATCACGAGATTTAATTTCAATAAGCACATCAAATGTAGGAGTTGTTTTTCGTTCTAATACACTTTTATTGGTCCCTCTAAACTTTGCTTCTTCATCGCCTAAAACAACCGTCTGAACACCTCCGACTAAATCAGAAATTGTAGGGTTTTTAATAATATTTTCCAATGTGTATCCATGAGCAGTCGCAACCAATTGAACGCCCCGCTCCGCAATTGTACGAGCAGCTTTTGTTTCTTCTTCTGTCCCAATTTCGTCAACAATAATAACTTCTGGAGTATGGTTTTCTACGGCTTCAATCATAACCATATGCTGACGATCAGGTGACGGCACTTGAATTCGACGTGAAAACCCAATGCCAAAATGTGGAATATCGCCATCACCAGCAATTTCATTAGACGTATCAATCACAACAACCCGTTTTCCAACTTCATCAGCTAATACACGCGCAGTCTCTCGTAATAAAGTTGTTTTTCCGATACCAGGCGGACCTAAAAAAAGACAATTATGACCACTTTCTATAATATCTCGAATAATTTCAATTGTGCCATATACTGCACGACCAACACGACATGTTAAACCAACAATATCTTCATTTCGATTTCGAATACAAGAAACACGATGCAAGGTTCGCTCTATCCCTCCCCGATTATCTGCATTAAATTGTCCAATATTTTTAGTAACAATATGTATATCTTCCGCTGTTACTTCTGTTAACTCCGTTAAACGAAGATTGTGAGTCACAAAACGCGCTTCAGGCACACGTCCTAAATCAATAATAATTTCAACTAAAGTATCCAGTTCCTGAGATTTTTTTAAATAATCTCCAATCCGTTTCGGTAATTTTTCTAATAATAAACTTAAATCATCAACTTGTTTTTTTATATTCATCATTTTGATTCAACCCAACGGCGTCCTAAAAATGCTTTTTGCAAGGTTAATTCATCAGCATAGTCCATATCTGAGCCTACTGGCAAACCATATGCCAAGGTGCTCACTTTAACTGTGTAAGATTTTAATAATGATTGCAAATACAATATCGTTGATTCCCCTTCAATAGTTGGATTAATTGCTAATATTATCTCAGAATACTCTGATTTTTTTAATCGTTCAATAAGCTCAGCAATTCGAAGCGTATCAGGGTAAGCCCCATCCAAAGGCGAAATTAACCCCCCTAAAACATGATAAACACCTTTAAATTCTTGAGTACGTTCAATCGCAAAAATATCTTTAGGTTCTGCCACAATACAAAGTTGTGCATGTTGACGAGAATAATCTGAACAAATATGACAGTTTGTTGATAATGAAATATTAAAACAGGTGTCACAATATTGAATCGATTGTCTAACAGTCATCATTATATTGGCCATATTTACAACATCTGTTTCTGGCAAAGATAATAAATGAAACGCCAATCGCTGGGCTGACTTGGGTCCTATTCCAGGTAATTTAGCTAATTCCAATATTAATGGATCTAACGGATTGTTAGCCATCCAAAACCACCAAAAGTTAAGTCATTCCTGGAATATTTAAACCACCAGAAACATCTGACAAATTAGACGATGCCACTTTTTTAGACTCACCTGCTGCCTTATTAATTGCCTGTTCGATTGCTTTTTCAATCATTTCTTTATTGGCCTCTTTTAATACATCAGGATTAAGGATTTCAACACCAACACAATCTAACTCTCCGGTCAAAATAACTCTAAGAATACCGCGCTTGTCCACACCGGATACCTTCAACTTTTTCAGTTTCCCTTGAACCACTTTCATTTTTGCTCGCATCTCTTTAGCTTGCTTCATCATTTTACCCATATCTTTTAATCCGTCAAACATTAAATGACTCCTTTTATTTGTTTATTAAACTACTATATTAGCTTATCAAATCTAATCATATTTCTAAAGGCTCTGTCGTAAAATGCCTAATCTTCACAATTTTTAACCTCGTTATATAGCGCTACACCACTTCCTCAGGCAATAAATTGTAAATCTTATGCCTTTGGCGAGATCGTAATCAATCGATTTTTCTGTTTTGCGTCTGTCAACTAAAGTAAAAAATGAATTTAATATGCTGATTAAGTCCTAATAAAAGTCTAAAAATACGTTCATCAACACATAAGTATCATCTAAATCAAGATGTTACATCAGCAGTTAATCGTATAATACTTTGAGCATAATTAAATGACACTTTATCCCAATTAATCACATTAAAAAATGCGTCTATATACTCTGGGCGTCTATTTTGATAATTCAAATAATATGCATGTTCCCACACATCTAGCCCTAAAATAGGAACTCCAGGACATAATGAGTCTGGCATTAACGGATTATCTTGATTGGGTGTTGAACATACACATAATGAATGATCTGCTTTCAAACACAACCACGCCCATCCACTACCAAAACGCGTCATTGCTGCAGCTGAAAACTGAGTCTTAAATGCTTCAAAACCACCTAAATCAGTTATTATTTTTGCGGCTAAATCACCACTTGGCTCTCCCCCACCATTAGGTGACATTATTTCCCAAAACAAACTATGATTGGCATGGCCACCACCATTATTACGTACTGCTGTTTGAATAGAATCTGGCAACTGATTTATATTTGAAATCAAATCATTAATGGATTGATTTGCCCACTCAGTCCCTTCAACAGCGGCATTTAATTTATCCACATATGCAGCATGATGTTTCCCATGATGAATTTCCATAGTTTTTGTATCAACATATGGCTCTAACGAATCAAAACTATACTCTAAATCTGGAACTGTATAACTCATATTATTTTCCCCTTATTTAATTTAACTACTAAAATATGATTTTAACCCTTCAGGATTTGGCGCCATTGATTTACTGCCTTCTTGCCAGTTCGCAGGGCAAACCTCTCCATGCTTTTCAGTAAATAATAGCGCATCTACCATACGAAGTACTTCATCAACATTACGACCTAAAGGCAAATCATTAACCACTTGATGACGAACAACACCATCCTTATCGATTAAAAATAACCCACGGTATGATGCCCCCATTCCTTCAACTAAAACATCATAGTCCATCGCAATTGTCTTATTAAAGTCTGATAATATTGGATATGTAACACCTTGAATACCCCCTTGACTTTTAGGCGTATTCAACCAAGCCGCATGAGAAAACCAAGAATCCACTGAACATGCAACAACCTGAACATTACGACTTTCAAAATCAGCCAATCTTTCTTGAAACGCATGTAATTCTGTCGGACAAACATAGGTAAAATCTAAGGGATAGAAAAACAAAATAACATTTTTACCCTTTAAACTTGACAACGTATACGAATCGACTATCTCACCACCATTAATTACTGCTTTAACATCAAATTCAGGTGCTTTTTTACCAACTAATACAGCCATTTTAAATCTCCTTAAACAAACTCTACTTATTTATAAAGTAATCAAATAATAATTTTCAATACAATATTACAAGAAAACAACTGAAATTACAATACTTGCCATCCTAAAACTAAAAATTAAACTAACTGAGAATACTCCAATTCAAAAGCAATAAACCTATTTGCTATTTCAGGAGAGATACTAAAATAACCTTGCTTAATAAAAAATTTAATCGATTCATAAAAGCCTTCAAACTCAACTTTATCTGAACAATGATATGCCAGTACAATTAAAAATGTAAACATATGATTCCAATCAATATCACACTGAACACAAGACAAATACCCTTTCATTGTATCAATAAATGCATCATATTTTTTTCTTTTGAGATAAATCACACTCAAATACAAATATAAATCTGACACAAACGGAGCCACTTCAATGGCCTGAATTAACACGTGCTTTGCCTTATTTAATTGACTTGTTGAAATATAATTTTTAGCTTGAATAAGCTTAGCCATAATCGCAAAATCCCCATAATAATCAACGACTTGATCAGCATAAGATAGCGACTCTAAATACCCCCCTTTAGAATAAAAATAATCTGCAATAAATAAGTTCATTTCACAACTTAAAACCCCCGCTTTAGGTACATCAATCAAATTTAAAACCTTATCTTTAAATTTATCTCCGTTTAAAAATAAGGCTGCTTGATAAATTGATTTCTTAAGTTGCCGTTCTTGAGATAAAAAAGGGTATTGAGTAAATTGGTCAAAACAATGATTAAGTTCATCCTGAGGAATTCCTTTGTAAACCACCATCTGCTGAATCTCATCGCTATTAAATGAAGTTCCATTGACTAAAAATTTAAACTTTTCCGCAATAAAACGAATTAATGGGAAATAAACCTTTGCCAATTGACAAACACCATAAGTATTAACACGAGAGGCATCATCAGGAATGCCATAATCCCCCATATCCCCTACATCTTGAATCAAAAATAAACACCGATCTGATGAATAATTAAAAAAATTTTTTAACAACGAAATTGCCGACTTAGCATAATTAAACCGACAATAAGAAATTTGCTTTTCTTCAAAATATGCAGTTAATAAATCAACCTCTTCTTTAGATAAGAAATCACATTCCGTTAAAACCAGTTCTTCAGTAAAACAATCCCGAATACGTGCCAGATGATTTAACACCACATCTGATTCCTGATCAATCAACCAAGTCATAATATCTGACGAATCAATCGCTTGAAATGGTAATAGATTAGTCGCCATTAACGGTCGTCCATTTAAACGACTAATTACTTTTTCTTCTTGAAATTTACCCTTATTCCAAACTAAATAACTGTGCGGTAATGACTGAATCAAAAAAGATAATACCACCAACTGATAAGACTTTACTTTGGAAAAATCAAAAGAATCAAAAGAAAACTGATCAAATTGAACCGAACAAGCTGGATCTATCGACCGATCTTTTTGCAATGACTGAATCATAGATTGAAAAAAGTAATTACTATAAAATTGAACATTTTGAAATTCAGATTCTTGCTTCAATTGTGACGAAACATATGGAAATAAGCGTCCCAATCCAGTTCCCAGTTCATAACAAGTTAAAACTGAATCCGATGAATAACACTGTCGAATGAGTTTTAAATAGGCCAATATTTGATTGCCGAAAGACGCCCCATTACTCCATGAAAAAGGAATATGGTCTGTAAAAAAAGTAGACGCGCCACGCTGCCAAGACAACACAGATAATTGAGAAAAAACACTTTCACAAGCCGAAACAGGCTGATCTAAATGAGATGTAATCACCATAACAATTAAAAATTATACCGCATTTCCATCCTGAAACCATAGTAGAATGAATAAAACGAATGAGGAATACCAGGAACCTCATTTTTCACAACCGCTAACGTCGAATCTTCATAAGTTGTTTGTGTTTGACCCCCAGAATGACCAATAATTGAAGTCCCAAAAAACGTACATTGCAAATCAAACCGCTCAAAAAATGAAGTCATTACACTAATATCCCCGTTCAAAAATCGTCCTTCATGCACAGCACCACTCACTTTATCTCGTAAAATATGATAATCATTATCTTGAATCGTCAAAAATGGCGACCATAAAAACCCCAATTGAAGTACGACTTTGTTAAAATTAATTTGTGTTTTAGCACCAAATAAAGGTCCATAAAAAACAGTGTCATAACTTAAAACATCCCCAGGAATCAATCGAGAACTATCTTCTGAATCAAATACTGTACTTTTCTTAGCTACAACCCCATTGTTATCATAAAAAATTTCAGAGGATGGATACCATTGTTTTGCATCGTAAACTAAATAACGTGTTTGCGCATAATAAAAACCAATCCGCGAATATACTTTCATTTTAAAAAAAGACCTAATGTGATAATCAAGTGTATACAAAAAACGCCAACCTTTTTTTTTAAAATACGCACTAGAGCGAATATCTTCCTGTCCCTCAGTGTTAAAAACCGATGAATATTCTCGAGACAAATCATAATCAATATCACTAAAACGAGTCTCTAAAAACTGATTAGAAACATAATTGACTTCTAACGCGTTTTGAAACCGACGCATCGAGTAAGTCAGTCGTAAAGTTGGATAAACACCCGAATCAGAAAAAGATAATTTGCTCAATGGCATACCCGGATAAGGACTGATTTCATACTGCTGTATCTCAGCACCATAATTCAAGCCAATATCGACATCCAGAGCAAAAATGAAATATGAAAAAATCATTTTTAATATTAAAACAATAACAAAAATACTAACGATCTTTGCCTTAAATAAATAAAACAAAAATATCACTCCCAAAAATTTAAATTTAATACTACTTATACTGAATATAAATACCCTAAATTGACACTAAACAAACATCAGTACGCTTGAAATCACATTCATAACTCTCTACAATAAGAACACAATGGCACAATATGATGACCGCTATAGTGATAATGTTGACGGACCATTTTATGTTGACTCCGAATGTATTGCCTGTGATACCTGTGGCATAATGGCCAAAGATTTTTTTAAACTCACAGATGATTACGACCATGCGATTGTCTATCAGCAACCCCAAACAAATGAGGAAATTCAACTCTGCCAGGAAACATTAGCCGCCTGCCCTGTCGATGCCATTGGATACCAAAAATAATTAAACTAACATACCCATGAATACCATCACCCCAATACAAAAAAAATGGACACCAGAGAGCTTATTCACTGCATTACAACATATTAAATTAGGCGGTAATATCTGTTTATATACCATCGAACAATGCGAACAATTAGCCCCCTTAATCAATGAAATTAATACCATTAAAAAAGAAAAAAACGCCGTTATCTTAGCCCACTCTTACGTTAGCCCCGAAATTATCTACGGCGTCGCTGATTTTACAGGTGATTCTTATGAACTGAGCAAAAAAGCCAAATCCATGGATTGTGATACGATTGTCTTTACTGCCGTTCGCTTTATGGCAGAAACCGCAAAATTACTCAATCCCAACAAAGCAGTGGTGATCCCTGCTGAACTTCATGGCTGTAGTTTAGCGGACTCTATCACAGGGAAAGATGTTCAACAATTACGCCAAAAATATCCAAACTATACGTTTGTTTGCTACATTAATACTACTGCCGATGTCAAAGCAGAATGTGATGTCTGTGTAACATCATCTAATGTATATCAAATCATTGAAAAAATACCCAATGATCATATCTATTTTTTACCGGACCAATTAATGGCACAAAATGTCATTAATGAACTGAACAGTAAAGGTGTTCATAAAACCATTAAAGTCTGGGAAGGGTCATGCTATGTCCATGAAGCCTATGATCCAGAAATGATTGATTATATCAAAGCCCAATACAATGATGTCGAAATCGTTAGTCACCCAGAATGTAGCGAAGACATTCTTGAAAAATCAGACTTTGTGGGTAGTACAAGTCAAATGATTAATTATGTTAAAACCTCTAATGCCCCGTCATACTTTATGCTCACCGAATGTGGATTAACCAGCCGACTGCAATTAGAAGATCCTTCCAAAAACTTTGTCGGAACATGCTCAATGTGCAAGTATATGAAAGACAATACCCTAATCAACATTAAAAAAGCGCTACTATCTCCCGATCCCAAACTCACCATTACCATTGAAGATGAAATTGCTCAACGGGCAGTTCATTGTATCGATGAGATGTTTCGGTATTGTGAATAAAAAATACCTCATAACAGAATAACTTAATAAGTAATAAAATAAACTAAGGGACGTCTGGAGAATAAGCTCCAACAGTAAACGCATGAGGCAATCCAGAATCATAAGGTAGTGTGGTACTCGCTTGACTTAAGGTATCAACATCATCAATCGTTTGAGCTGCATTATTTGTTAACTGAAGTTTTTTACTTTCTTCTAGTCTTTTTAGCCTGCGTCCAAGATAAATCATATTCAAAAATAGCAATCCAATAGTTACTTTTTCTGCTAAGCCAGTAGTTGCATCTGTACCACTAGTATGATCAACTTGAGAACCTGAAGCAACCATCGAAGCTGTAACATTAGTATCAACTTTTGCATCTGAATGAACATCCTTAGCGTTTTTTTGAGCATCAAAATGTGCAGTATCATTCTCAATAATCTTTTTTTCCATTGCTTTAAACTTTTTTTCCATTTCTTGTTTGATTTGTTCAAGTTCTTTTGTTGAAGCTTTTGATTCAATGTTTTCTTGCATTTGAACATGATCTTCTCTCATTTGAGTAATTAAATCATGATTCTTTAGACTTGAATTTTTATTAGTCTCAATTGCATTTTTATTACCTTGAATTAAACCTGTATTATCCTCAACTTGAAGTCCTGCTTCACTAACTTTATCGTCTAATGCTTCAAGTGTAGCTGTATTATCCTCAACTTGAAGTCCTGCTTCACTAACTTTATCGTCTAATGCTTC
>CAXFGY010000019.1:0-16356 GCA_964002605.1 uncultured Candidatus Marinamargulisbacteria bacterium | reverse complement strand
CACCATTAACCCTAAAAAAACAGATATAGTCATCGAAATCACACCAACTAATAAAGAAACACGCGCGCCATAAATCATCCTAACCAAAATATCACGTCCCAAATCATCTGTCCCAAATGGATGCTGCCATGACGGCGGCAATGGATCTCCAATTAACATCGGATCAAAATAAGTAGGATCTTGTGAAGAAAACACAGGAAAAAAAATAGCAACGCACGTTAATAAAAATAAAAAAATAACACTAGCTAAAGCCAATCGATCATATATTAAACAATATACTATTTTCATTCTTCCGTTCTAATTTTAGGATCTACCAATCCATAAGAAATATCTGCAAGTAAATTTCCAAACAAGATTAACGTTGATGCAATCATCACCATCCCCATTAATATCGGGTAATCTCGTGAAAATACAGACTCAATCCCTAATTGCCCCATACCTGGCCACGAAAAAATATACTCAATAATAAAAGATCCACTAATTAAACTTGGTAAACTTAATCCCAAAATAGTCACTAATGGTAAACACGCATTCTTAAAAGCATGTTTAAATAAAATCTTTTTTTCAGAAATACCACGTGAACGCGCTGCCAAAATATAATCTTGTTTCAAAACACCAATCACTTCAAAACGATTATAACGAATCAACCCTGCTAAATCGCCAAATACTGTTGCAATTAAGGGTAATGTCATATGCCATATAATATTAACCCCTTGTAAAAAAATAGGCGCACGATCTAAATCAGGGTCTAAAAAACCAGAAGTTGGAAATAACCCAAATTGAATCGAAAAAACTAAAATAAGCATCAACCCTACCCAAAAAGTAGGCATTGCCATCCCAATAAAAGAAAGTATTGTAATCACAGTATCAGTAAATGTTTGAAACCGATAACCTGAATATAATCCCAAAGGAACCGCAATTAATAAAATTAAAATTAATGCACTTGTTGACAACAATAAAGTTGCTGGTAACCGCTCTAAAATTGCAGTCAATACTGGTTTTCCTGTTTTATATGAATAGCCTAAATTACCCTGAAAAACACTTACAACCCATTTACCATACTGAACAATTAACGGTTGATTTAATCCTAAATTATCACGAATTTGTTCCATATCTTGAATACTAATCGAAGGATCAACAAAAGTATCTAATGGATCACCAGGCGCAAGCTGCATCAATACAAAAGCAACAAAAGTCACTCCTAAAACCATAGGAATAATACCTAAAAATCGTTTTAAAAAAAACATATTTCCCCTAACCCCTCAATTATTCAATATAAACCTGCTCAATCACATTAAACAAACCCGCAGGCCCTGGTTTTGACAACCCACGAACATAGTTATAAATACCTATATTGGCCTCTGGAAAAAATAAAAAAATGTAAGGAACATCACCTGCAATATTTGAATATAATCGGTGATAAATTTTCTTACGTTGATCTTGATCCATTTCACGTCGGCCATCAATCAATAATTGATCCACTTCTAAATTATTATACCCTATAAAATTAAACCCTTTCGGGTATTGACTAGAATGCCAAATAGAATATGAATCTGGATCAATTCCTAAGCCCCATCCTAAAATAACGGCATCATAAGGCTTCGGATCTTCCAAAGAGTTTACAATCTTCAAAAAACTACTCCATTCCATAATACGAATCGACATATCAATCCCCACTTTTCGCAAAAACTGCTGAATAATTTTAGCTGTTTTTTCTCGCTCTTTATTACCTTTATTCGTCATTAATAAAAATTCAAATGGTCTACCATTTTTTTCATAAATACCATCAGCATTTTTCACAAACCCTTCCTGCTCTAACAATTCCATTGCTTTATCCGGATCATAAGAATAGGTTAAAAACTGTTCATTCTGAGGATATGACCATAACACAGGTGAAGATGGAATATGAGCTACTTTCCCCTGTCCTTTTAATACTCCATTTAATAATGCTTTTTTATTAATTGCATGGGCAATCGCTTGTCTAATACGTAAATGTTTAAAAAAACGATGTTTTAAATTAAACCCCATATAAGTATAAGAAAGTGGAGTATAAGAATACATCGTCATATTTTGATGATTTTGAAATCGAGATTTCTCTTTAGGTGGAATACTAACCGCATCTAATTCTCCTTTTTCAAACGACATTACAGCTGTATTATTGTCAGGAATAATTTTATACAAAATATTTTCTAACTTAGGTTTATCTCCAAAATACGAATTATTTCGACTCAACTTCACAAATTGACCTGACTCATAATTTACAAAACGAAAAGGTCCTGTTCCAATAGGATGTCGATTAAATGAAGTCTTATTAATATCTTCATTTTCCAAAATATGCTTAGGAATAATCGCAGTAGATAACCGAATCAAAACCGGAGAAAAAAGTTCAGGTAAAACAACATCAATCGTATGAGTATCAATTACATTAAATTGTAACGGTTTCCCACCAATGACAAAATTACTACGACGAACTGTATTCGTCTTAGGGTTCAAAATAATATCAAAGGTATATTTCACATCATGCGCTGTAAACGGAGCCCCATCATGCCACAAAACATTTTGCTTAAGTTTAAAGCGATATCGTAACCCATTATCCAATATTGAATACGATTCCGCCAAATCTACTTCCAACTCTAATTCATCATTTACTCGCAATAGTCCATTAAACACATGACTTTCAATGGTTGAAGAAACAGAATCTGTTGATAAAACAGGATTAAAGTTAGAAGGGTCGCCTCCTAAATTAAGTGTCAAAACCTGATCTTTTTTAGTATGGTCTACAGGTTTTGAGTTCGAACAACCCGAAAAAGAAAAGTGAACCAAAATAATAAAAAAACAAATTACAAAATAATATTTTTTTAGATAAAAAAATTGGAACATATACAAACTATTATACTGCAAGTCAATCAAAACAGAAACATAAAATATTTAAACCGCATTACCCTTATTTTCAATATAATCGGTAGTGGTGAAAAAAGTTTGAAGATGGCGTAATTTAGTGAGATAAAAAAGAATCACAATGAGATTACGCGATGAAAACGAAACGAAAAGATGTGCCTGAAATATTTAAATGGCGCCACTTTGAACCTGAGATTATATTATTATGTGTGAGATGGTATTTATCGTATCGATTAAGTTATCGTGACTTAGTCGAAATGATGAATGAACGTGGGTTAAGTATCGCCCACACAACAATATTACGTTGGGTCTTTAAGTTTTCCTTTGAACTAGAAAAGCGAGTCCGTCCTCATTTATCAAGACGAAATAAGTCATGGCGAATGGATGAAACGTATATCAGAGTGAAAGGAAAGTGGAAGTACTTCTTTCGAGCAGTCGATAAAAACGGACAGACCATCGACTTTTTATTACAGCATAAAAAAGATTATAACGCGGCGTTACGTTTCTTTAGAAAAACGATTCATCGGTATTCAGATAAGTGTCCAAGAGTCATTAATGTCGATAAGAACGGCGCATATACGATGGCTAAACGACAGTTGGAAAAAGAAAATAAATGGCCCCCTCATCTAAAATTGAGACAGAATAAATATGTAAATAATGTGATTGAACAAGACCATCGAAAGGTGAAATGGAAAATGAACCATGCGATGGGCTATCAAACCATGTGGCATGCATGGGCAACGATAACGGGTGTTGAGGTCATGCATATGATCCGAAAAGGACAGCTTCGATGGGTATCAGGAAAACAAGATAGCAAGCAAGGACGTGACTTTATACACACCATCTTTGGGATATCTGCGCCTAATTTTAATGATCAATTAGCTAATAATATAGTCTTTTAATAGACGATAAATTAACAGTTTTGGGTGATTAGTGCCATTGATTGCAGTTTTTGCACCACTACCGTTCTTGGTTTGATTAATCTAAAAAACTATTTTTGTAAAAAATGATAAAAACATTAATTAAAGTAAAGCATTAGTTTTTTTCAAGATGTTGTAATAATGATTTATTTGCTAAACTTAATTTAATTTTATGATACAAAAATTACGAAAAAAAATATCCCAATGGAAATCATTTAAACAAAATTTAAAAAATCGATAACTATATTATAACGAATAAATATATTAAAAATAAAAAGGAGATTTTTATGGAAGGAGTAAGAGCAACAGCAATTAAAATTCAATTATTAGTTAGAGGAAAAGAAGCAAAAGGAGCAGACTATAAATCAGATGTATAAAGTATAAGTTACATAAAGCGTTAACGCCGCAATTGCTCTAGATAAATGCTTATACAGCTGTCTTTAGACTAACAACTAATATGTTACTTTAACATTGCCCGAAATAATTTGACATTGACACCCCAATCGATTTGTTCCCTCCATTCCTAAATCGTCTTCTTCTGGTGTTTTTTCAGATAAATTTTCCATTCCTTCTAGAACATCAATTTCACACGTGCCACAGACACCATTACTACAGCCGATTGGTACACCCGCTTCTTCAATATAGTCACAAATATTCTCTCCATCTGGAATATCAATTTCTTCATCATTTAAATTAAGTGTCGCCATATCATTCTCCTATTTATTTTAGACTCAAAACTTGCCTGTAATTAGTACCCATTTTTTCTACCTATTAAACATAGATTAATATATTTAAACCCTTAAATTAATCGATTTTTCTTCACTAAGATATTTTAATTGATATAAATCATTAGAATTTGTAAATTGATTTTCTCTAATATCAATTTTTCTTAATGATGTGATTTGGTTTAAATAGTGAATCAAAAATTGTATCGAGTCATTTGTTAATCGGTTATTACGTAATATTAAGGACTCAATCAATCCCTTACTAGTCCGAATTTTATTTAAAAAATAAATAAATCCCAAATCTCCTATTTGATTATTTGAGAGCATAATATGTCGAATTGCTTCATTATGTTCCAACGCATTGGCTAAGTACATTAGACCTGAACTTTCAATTATATTATTATTTAAAACAAAAAACTTAATGGTCTTATTATAACTTAACAGTTTTTTTAACACCCCTTCAGTTAAATAGCTAAGTTGTATGTTATTATCTGATAACACAACATGTTGAACCATCGTGTCATGAATTAACTGATTCGCAATCGCCATGAGCCCTTGATCAGTAATATCGTTATGGGATAAAAATAATGCTTTATTTTGATGAACCCCTTCAAGTTTATATAGTTTTTGAATTAACAAATCATCAGTAAGATTCATAAAAACAAAGGATTCCCCATATTGATTTTTATTACGCTTAATCATTTTAACTGTGTTGACGTTAATATTCATATTTTTACAGTATTTTTTACTCATTAATTTACTTTTAACTATTGCCATTGATATACGCTTTAATCAGTTTTATACTAATTTTAGTTGGCCCAAAAATTTTCAATATTTCGTTTATTTTTATAAAAGTGTAAAGCAGATGTATTTGTTTTTTTTACAGTTTGATATTCATACTCTTTTTTTAAAAAATTAATCTTACATTTAGTGCATGGATTCATACATTTTGCGCATTTTTTAACCTTAGTATTTAATTCATTTTCTCTTGTTTCAAGTGCGGACTTAATATCAATATCTTTTAAAATAGCGATCTCCTTAAGATAATTTTCTTTAATGACTGAGACATTGTTTTTGCGTATCATTTTAAACTCCCTTTTTGTAAAATATACGCTTGTATATCCCCTCATACAAAAAGTATAAACATCGAAATTTTATGATGTATTAAAAAAACACTATTTAATTACTAAATTTGCAACTTTTTGATACTAGTTTAGATTAATTTTGTTGTTATTCTTTTTGATTTTGTCTTTTTATAACATGGCGATGTCGCATTCAATCGACTTTTTCTGTTTTGCGACAGTCCCAACATACTCTATCACAAAAAATTAATGCGACGTTTTAGTCGGTTTTTTAGTTTTAATATCTGTGAGTTTTTGGCTAATAATACCCATTTCTTTGTCGTAATCGCCAGTGAGTTTTGACATTATAGATAATGCCAATTCATAATGAAATTGAGCTGGTTTTTGCTTCCAAATCTGATCTAAAAAAGATGCGAAAATAAAATGGGCAGCAGCAACATCATAATGGCCTTTTTTTTGATGAATTGTTTGATAAAGTTCCAACGCTTTCTTATAATACATCCCGGTTAACTTATTATTACCGAGTTGCCGCCATAAATGACCGACTTGATGGTAAAGTTTAGCTAAGACTGATTTTTCAGCATCTAGAGTATCGATTTCAAGGGTTTGCATGGCATAGTCAAGACACTCAATAGCTTTTTTCTCACGATTTTCAGTTGCCCATTGCGTTGCTTGTTGTTGTAATGAATGGACGATTTCTTCTCGAGAAGACTTTTTATCACATAGCTCTTGATAGTAGTCTGCTGGGTTTGGTCTCATAATGAAAATAATTATATATAAATGACTCGTCTTTGGCTATTCTCTTATTCCGATACAGCAACTATTACCCTAAAAAAGCAACACTAACAGATGATAAAATAGAACTACATCTTAACCCACTCTGCGATTCGTTTGCTTCCTTCAATCACATTAGGGCAATACATTTTTAAAAAATTTTCTGGTAAAGCGGTCTCTAATCCAACTGCTTCAGATGCTTTCATTGCAGCAACACCATCAAAATCAACAAAACATAACCGTGTCGTTAAAACATCTTCATCATACCCAAAGACACTACCAGGTAACATTGCGACCCCTTTGGTATCGATTAATGATCCACACACATCTTGACTGGTTTCGATATTATTAGCTTTTAGCACATGACGAAATGGCTCGAAATCTAAGGTTAAATAAAAACCGCCTTCTGATGGATGGACACGAATACCCGCTTCACTCAGTGTTTTCCAAACATATGTCCCCGCAAGACTTAAAATGCGTCTTTGATGCGCAAGATATTGTTCGACATTGGGACCAATTTGATACGCATCGATCGCTGCGTATTGAACTGGTGTCGCAGCACACGAATACGTTTCGGATGCAATACCGATCATCGTTTTCTTGAATTTTTCTTCAATGGTAGTTGGTAATAAAGCAACTCCTAATCGCCAACCACCTGCACCACACCATTTAGATAACCCTGTTGTTACAATTGTTCCTTCTGGATAAAATCGGGCTAAACTGACATGATTGCCTTGATGATTTAATAATCCATAAATTTCATCTGAAATCACTAAAATATTGTATTTTCTAAACACAACAGTTATGGCTTCTAATTCGGCTGCTGTATACGTTAATCCATCTGGATTTCCTGGATAATTAAAGACCATCACAATCGGTCTATCTTTATTTTCACGTCGTTCACAAGCTCTTTCTAGTTCAGTTGGCGTAATTCTCCAACGATTTTCAAAGTGGGTTTGGATACGGGTTACAGGCAACTTTGCCAAGTTCGCTTGGGGCTCATAAGATACCCATGAGGGAGTAATCAAAAACACATCCGCATCATCAAAAGACGCAATGATAGCATAAATTAAAATTTTTGAACCAGGCGCAACTAAAATATTATCTGCTTGAATATTGAGTTTATCATAATGATTATGAAATTTAGCCACAGCGTCCCGCAATGCTTCAATTCCTTGTACGCTAACGTATTCTTTATGATTAACCCTATTTTTTAATGACTCAATCGCACTATTGATTGGTAAAAATGGAGATTGGCCAAACCCAAATTTTATAATATCTTCCCCCTGATCTGCTTTCACACGAGACAATTCATGAATCAACAACGTTTCAGATTCCTGTGATTGTTTTATATACTGTTTTTTTAACATGATCTTACCTTTTTTTTGATTTATTACCTTTGACTATTAATGTAACTAAATAGTCCTTCATTAACAAGCAAAAGTTTTAACAGATCCCCTAAAACAATAAAATAAGACTATTCGCTTACCGTCACAATCTTTGCTTTTTTAAGCTCTCAAGCTATACTGGCTACTAATGACTCATCCACTACTCAATACCCACTTTCTGACACGAGGCCTATCACTCAAAGATGCACATCACGCTTACCACAAACGTCGTCAGGCATTAATGACTTTATGTCCTTTCCCCATAGTCATTCAAGGAATTCCTTCTTCGCTTAACGCCCATATCCCTTGGCTAATGACACGTGAACCCTTTTATCAAGACCCGTTATTCTTTTTTTTAACCGGCATTAACCAACCTGGCGCTACATTAATCCTAAACCCTTTAGATAAAAATAAACCTGAACTTTTATTGTTACCCTCTAAAAATACTCACATGGAATTTTGGGAAGGGCCTCAATTGGGTGTTGGTGATCCTCAAGCCAACAAAGAAGCCACTCAAATTACCGGTATTAAGATAATTAAAAATACTACTGATTTGTGGGCAATTATGACATCAATTATCAAGAATCAGCGTTCCCAAACCATTGGCATATTTTGGCATACAAATCAGCGCAGACGACCTGTTATTAAGGATCATCATTATCGATTTAAATTACAATGTCGTCGCTGGCTTAAGACACAAGAAAACGCTATAAGCTTAGTTAATATTTCATCTCAACAATACCAACTTCGTTTGCCATTAGATTCAACCGATATTAACCATATCAAAACAGCAAACACCATGACAACAAACACCTTTAAAATGATTGTAAACGCGCTACCATCTTGCGAATCAGAAACCGATGTCCATGCGATTATTGACCAGCAAACTCGCTCGCAATCATGGATGGGATATAGCTTTCCACCCATTATTGCGTCTGGTAAAAATGCCCAAATACTTCATTATCATGCCAATACAGCACCACTTGACCCCAATGGACTACTACTGATTGATATGGGAGTCCGTTATGAAACAATGCCCTCTGATATTACTCGGACGATTCCCGTAAATGGTCGGTTTAATCCCTTACAAGCATTGCTTTATACGATTGTCCTTGATGCACAATCTCATGTAGAATCCTTAGTCAAACCCGGTGTCACCATTGACTTGCTTAATAACGCCTGTTGGGACTATATTGAAACTCAACTTTCTGCTGTATTAACAGCTGGCAATGGGACCCTATCCCGTGCATATAAAAAATCGCCTCATAATGTGAGTCATTTAATCGGTCTTGCTGTTCATGATGGAGATCCGCAGCGACATTATAGAACCATGCCACTCGTCCCTGGTATGGTAATAAGTAATGAACCTGGCTTTTATGGCGACATTGAATTGACTATTGATGGTAAACAATACAAAGACTCTATTGGTATTCGTATTGAAGATAATTTATTGATTACGCAAACAAGCTGCCAAAACCTTACGCCTTGCCCCAAAACAATTCAAGATATTGAAGCGTTGTTTTAAAGCAAAAACAAACTCAAAGTAATGTCTAGGTGTTCACGATTTAGGGCTGTCTCAAAATAGAAAAATTCCCTCGATTGAAATATCACTAAAGGTCTAAGAGTTGCAATTTATCGCCTGAGGAAATGGTGCAGCGCACCATAACGAAGGTGAAAATTGTGAAGATTAGGCATTTCGCGACAGCGCCTATTTTAATAAACAACGGGTAAATCCAACCAATTTGTTGTATAAGCGGGGGACTTTTGGTTACTTTTCATTGCGTATACGTTTTGTGTTCCCTCTGCTGCTGAATAAATTGTTTTATGACCGATTGAGTGGTTAATACGATCAATTACTTTCATTAACTTGGCAGATTTGACGAATTGCTGATTGGCCTTATCATGGTCAAATAAAGGGCTTTGTCTCAATGAGGTGTCCTTAAAATCAGATAAAGTCACACCACACTTTTTATAGTGATACCCTGCTATATATAATGTCCTTAAAAGCCCTTTTGCTTGCTTGATGAGCAAACCCGTATCTGCCGTAGCTTCACTCAAAACAATACGATCATGATTATGATAATAATTTTGGAACTTATTAAATGGGTTAGTTGTTAAAAAAACACTCAGCTGCCTTGCTTGACTTCCTTGCCGTCTCAACTTTTCACTTGCAGATGTAACATGACGACATAAAGCCTCTTCAATATGATTTATTTTTGTTAATGGTTTTCCAAATGACCGTGATGATGTAATACTTTGTTTCTTTTTTTGAAGTGTTAATGGCATACATGACACGCCTCTTAATTCATATACAATTCGCTCTGCGACAACACCCATTCTTTGACGAATCTTGAGGGGATCTATATCTCTAAGTTGCAATGCGGTTTCAATTCCTAACTGTCTGAGTTTTTGTCCCCAACGCTGTGAAATACCCCAAACCGACTCCACTGCTATTTTAGACAAAATGTCTGCATGATCAGGGTTCGCTGTCATATCAAACACCCCACTTTTACATTTTTTTTTAGCAATTGAATTGGCAATTTTAGATAATGTTTTTGTACTTGCAATGCCAATCGATGTTGGCATTCCGGTCCATTTTAATATCTTTGATCGTATTTCAATTCCGATTGTTTCTAAATGGTTTGATCTAAATTCATTTAAACATAAAAATGCTTCATCAATTGAATATATTTCTATATTTTTGACTAACGTCTTAATTGAATTCATAACTCTTAGTGACATATCACCATATAATTGATAATTTGAAGAAAACACTACAACATTATTATCTTTAATTAAACTTTTATATTTAAATGCTGGCGCGCCCATTGGAATACCTAATTTTTTTGCTTCATTGGAACGTGCAATAATACAGCCATCATTATTAGATAACACCACAATTGGACGTTGACTTAAAAAAGGATGAAAGACACGTTCACAGGATGCATAAAAGTTATTACAATCCACTAAAGCAATGATACTATCTGCCATTTTTTTATACTTTATGTAACACTGTAGTCACAACGCCCCATACTACTAATTCGTTTTCTGACTCTAGTTTAATGGGCTTAAACTCATCATTTTCAGGCATTAAAAAAACACCGTTACGGGTTTTACAAAATCGTTTTACAGTTAACTGTCCTTCTACAACCGCAATAATTATCTTTCTATTTTTAACTTCTAAACTCCGATCAACAACTAATGTATCCCCTGGATAAATGCCTGCATTAACCATGGAATTTCCAGCTACTTTCACAAAAAATGTTGCTGTTGGATGTTTGATTAAATGCTCGTTTAGGTCTAATGTATCTTCAACATAATCATCTGCCGGTGATGGAAAACCTGCTTGAACTGCATCAGAGTATAAAGGGAGTCGATACCCTTTTGACTCTACAAACTTTAATACTGTATCAACCATACTTTCAGGTATCCGAATTGGCTTGGTTACCTCTTGATACTTCCCTTGTCCTTTAGGACGACCGGCTCCTGGACGTGACCCACCTCTTGGCATGCCTTAACCTCCTTTTAAGCGCACAAATACTATCGCTTAAATACAATTTTATTTTCTACCCAATAGAATACTGTACAGTATTCATAAATACAATCCTTTATTTAGTTAGAGACTGACATGACTACTTCGCTATTTTGTGCGCCATATACCCTTAATTGATAGGACTGTAAGTCTGCGTTATATATATAATTTACTTTTCCATCTGTCACTGTATCCGTATAGGTATTCCCCGTATATGGATTAATTGGAATTGCGGATAAAGACTTTCCAGATATTAACGTTGTAAAAAATACTAAATTATCTTGTGATTGTGTGGGATATGTCCCATGAATGAGTTGATACATTTCAATTCCCATTTGGGTAGTATGGCCAATACTTTTTAATGTCTGAACTTTTGCAATCCCTAAAATACTCCCTAATTTAGGCATGACTAATGAGGCGAGTAATCCCATAATCATTAAAACAACCGCTAACTCAATTAAGCTAAATCCTTTATTTAATGTATTAGTGGCATTCACACTTTTAATAATATGTTACATTAATTAATTTTTCAAATATTAATTTTATTACGTTATATTATCAAAATTCTATTTAATTATTTATCATGCAACTACTGGCGATATTCCACTCATAAAAAAATAACTGAATTTTTGATTTAAAGTCGTATCAATAGAGTGAAGGGCCGTAATTAAGGGTGTAACCATTTCAGATTTTGATCGTCTACTATATATAAACTAAAAAAAGGAGGTTTTAAAAATGTCTAACTCATGTTGTAATTGTTTAGATTGTAGCTGCAACTGTGATTGCTCAGTACCTTGTAACTGTGTATGCAATTGTTGTAAATAAACTAAAAAATGTAAGGTATTCTTTATCACTTAGCTAAAGATTAACATTAAAAATGAACCAAAAACGATTTAATAATGAACTATATCAACACTGGTCAACATTAAAAAGTTTAGCCATAGGAATCATTAAAGACCCTATGGTTGCCGATGATATTTTGCAAATCGCTTTTGTAAAGGCACTGACTACAAAATCATTACCCAAAAATAAGGTAAATATTTTACCCTGGCTAAAAACAATTGTTAAAAATACAACACTTGATATTATTAAAAAACAAAAACAAACTCAACAAAAGGAAATAGACCTTAATATTGACCAAGAAATCAAAAATAGTCAGTTTGAATCCTCTGCATGTAACTGTATTCTTAAGCTACTATCTCATTTATCCCCCGCAGATCAAAAATTATTAATCGCACTAGATATTAATCATATATCGCTTGAAACACTGTCAAATTCAATGTCAGTTTCAAAAAACACATTAAAGGTGCGTCGCTATCGTGCACGGCAGCGACTCAAAAAGGCAGTTATGACAATCTGTCGTATGGGAACATCAGAAGAATGCATTAATTGTGATTGTGACTGATGGGAGCGTTTTTTCTCCTATCATAAAAAAATTTTTATCGATTTAACGTTTCTCTACTTCTGCTAATATTAACGACCGAACTAAGTCAGGTTTGGCTTTTCCTTGCGTTTCTTTCATCACTTGTCCCATCAAAAATCCTGCTGCTTGCGTTTTACCATTCTTAATTTTAAGGACAACATCACTGTTGTTATCCAAAATTTTACTGATGACATCCAATAACGCCGACTCATCAGAAATTTGCCCCCCACCATCCGCCTCAATTATGGCAGTTAATGGGGTCGTTTCTGTTAATAGTTTGGGCAAGATTGATTTCGCCATTTTTCCTGAAATCGCACCTGACTGAATCATATTGATTAACTCTAATAAGCGTTCCGGGGTAATCAACGTCTGACTAAAACTTTGACCATTCTCTTTTAAAAGTGCATTCACATCACCTACCACCCATTTTGCAATATCTTGAGCGGCTACAGACTCTTTTTGAGCTGAATTCAAATGCAATATTTTATTAAAATAATGATCAATTTGGATATCTCCCATCAATACCTTAATAACTTCTTTAGATAACTTTAACACCGTCTTATAACGCTCCCGTTTGACTTGCGGCAATTCAGGAAGTGTGGCTTTAACTTCCGCTAACACCCGATCACTAATGACTAACGGGGGTAAATCAGGCTCAGGGAAATAACGGTAATCATGAGCATCTTCTTTACTGCGTAATGATGTTGTGGTTTGGGTCATATCATCATAGTTACGTGTCTCTTGTACAATAATGCCACCGCTAGATAAAACCTCCGTTTGACGCTTAATTTCAGAATTAATGGCCCGCTCTACACTGCGAAATGAGTTCAAATTTTTAATTTCTGTCCGAGTTCCAAACGTGCTCGTCCCAACAGGTCGTAATGATACATTGGCATCACAGCGTAGCTGTCCTTGTTCTAAGTTCCCATTACAAACACCAATATGAACCAGTAGCTCATGAATGGTGGCCATATAAATAGCGGCTTCTTTAGAAGAACGAATATCCGGTTCTGACACAATTTCAATTAACGGGGATCCCGCCCGATTTAAATCCACTAAACTATGTGTGGCACCGGCAATCCCTTCTGCCCCTTGATGGACCAGCTTACCCGCATCTTCTTCCATATGAATTCGCGTAATCCCAATTTTTTTGGTTTGTTCAGAGACGCTAATTTCTAAATAGCCTGGCCCGCAAATCGGTTGATCAAACTGACTAATTTGATACCCCTTGGGCAAATCAGGATAAAAGTAATTTTTACGTGAAAAAATAGAGGTTTGATTAATACGGCAATGCAGTGCTAAGCCTGCTAAAATGGCTTTTTTAACTGCTGCTTCGTTTAAAACCGGCAATGCGCCCGGTAACCCTAAACACACCGGTGAAACTGTACTATTCGGTTTATTCCCAAAGGCATTAGAAGCGCTTGAAAATAACTTCGTTTGTGTATTGAGCTGTGCATGAATTTCTAAGCCAATAATGACTTCATAGTTGACCGCTGTTGTGGCACTCATGTTTGATTCTCCAGCTTCTTTAAATGAAAGTCAGTTAAGTTTTGATAGGCATCACCGACACGTAATACCGTTGCTTCGTCAAAATGATGTCCAAAAATTTGTAGTCCAATAGGTAAGCCATTACTAAACCCACACGGTACTGACATGGCCGGTACACCGGCCATATTGGCAGGGATTGTTGCTAAATCTGCATTGTACATCGCTAATGGGTCATTATGGTGTGCCCCAATTTCAAATGCAGTGGTTGGGGTAGTCGGTGACATAATTACATCATAATCTTGATAAACACGTTTAAAATCATTTTGAATTAAGGTCCGCGACTTTTGTGCTTTTAAATAATACGCATCATAATACCCTGAACTTAAGGCAAAGGTCCCTAAAATAATTCGTCGCTTGACTTCTTCACCAAATCCATCTGAACGAGACTGAATAATCATATCATTTAAATTCTCTGCAGTCTGATTCCGACTGGTATAACGAACCCCGTCAAAACGGGCTAAGTTAGCCGACGCTTCTGCAGGCGCAATAATATAATAAGTGGGAATAGAGGCTGAAAATGACGGCATAGATACGGTCTCCCACATCGCCCCATTGGCCTTTAAAAGATCCAAGGCCGTTATCACATGCTGTTTAATATCAGCATCAATCGCATCACCAATTAATTCTTCTGGGACTGCAATTTTAAGCCCTTTAATCTCTTTACTTAACGCTTGCGTGAAGTCCGGTACAGGTTGTGGAGATGAGGTCGCATCATTCGGATCATGCCCACAAATTGCATTAAGTAAATAAGCTGCATCTTCTACTGTATGGGTAAATGGTCCAATTTGGTCTAAGGACGACGCAAAGGCAACCAACCCATAACGTGACACCCGACCATAAGTGGGCTTTAAACCCACAACACCACAAAACGAGGCCGGTTGACGAATCGAACCTCCCGTATCAGAACCCAGTGAAGCAATTACTTGCCCTGATGCAACTGCTGCTGCAGATCCGCCAGATGATCCCCCTGATACTTTAGTGATATCCCACGGGTTTTTAGTCACTCCAAATGACGAGTTTTCGGTTGACGACCCCATCGCAAACTCATCTAAATTGACTTTACCAACCACCACTGCACCCGCTTGATTCAAACGGCTCGTCACCGTCGCATTAAAGGGCGCTACAAATGATTTAAGAAATTGAGATGCACAAGTCGTTTTAACACCTTTAATATTAATGTTGTCTTTTATTGCAATTGGAATTCCTGCTAGGGGTGACACATCATCGCCACGCTTAAACGCAACATCATGGCTTTCTGCTGCTTGAAGTGCCGAGTCTTTACACTGACATAAAAAGGCATTCAGGGTACTATCTGTGGCCTCAATGGTCTGCAGTGACTGCTGGGTTAATTCAACACTGGTTATTCTTTGGTTTTTTAGATCTTCATGCAATACACGGATCGAAGGGTATGGGTTGGGCTGATTGTTGGTCATATTAACTACACAATTTTGGGAACAGAAAAGCCATTAAATTCTTCGTCCCAATCGGGGGCATTGTGATTTAAATTTAGATCACCATAATCAACGACTACATCATTTCTAAAATTGGCATCATCATGAGCCGCATGGGTACAAGCCATCACATGATCCAAAGGTTGTTGATCCATTAATTTCATGGTTCCTAAGACATCTTGTAACGTTTTAAGATAGTTAGGTTTTTCCGTATCACTTAATTTTAGACGCGCTAATTTTAAAACATGATCTAAATCTGCAAGTGTTAAGTCTTCTGATTCTGAATTAGACATGTCTTTTTTTATTTCCCAATTATTTACTTTTAAGTAGATATTGCTTTAATATTTGCTCTACAAAATCTTGGTAGCGGGGCCAGGACTCGAACCTGGGACCTTCGGGTTATGAGCCCGACAAGCTACCACTGCTCCACCCCGCGTCAGATTATAAGAATGAATCATATTATACCAAAAATGCTTAATAATACTAGTCTGTTATTTGTAGTATCGCTTACAATAAATTTATTTTAAAACTAACCCATGATTACAATTTCTTGATACTTTTTTAGTTTTTCTCTAGATAGTGTCGTCACGAGTCATATGGTATAATTACCCTCAT
>CAXFGY010000018.1:0-16714 GCA_964002605.1 uncultured Candidatus Marinamargulisbacteria bacterium | reverse complement strand
ATTCTAACAATTAATCATATCGAAGACAAAGTTACCCGTTATGGAATAGGATATCTTTATACACAATCCCCATTCTTTTACGATAATTATATCACCGGATTTGAAAACATAACAAAAAAAGATATTCAAAAAATTGCCACAAACTACTTAACACCCGATCAAGAAATCGTAACCATATTATATCCAAAATCAACAACTAAAACCAAAGTAAAACCAAAAACAAAACAAGAAACAAAATCAATTCAAAAAATAACACTAGATAACAATATTATACTGCTACTAAAAAATGACCCCACACTCCCGAAAACATTTGCACAAATTATGACCCTAGGTGGGATTCGAGCCGAAACCAAAAAAAACAATGGTATTGGTATATTACTTGCTGATTTATTAGGAAACTCATCACAAAAATATTCTAAAGAAAAAATATTAAAACTTATTGAAGGTAATGGGGCTCATTTAAACGCGTCAATAGGTAACAATACGTTGTATTATACTTTACATTGTTTATCAGACGATTTTCAAACATTGCTCCCTCTATTCTTAGATACCTTTTACTTCCCCAAATTTCCATCTGAAGAATTAAAAGAGTCAAAACGACAAATCAACAAAGAAATTGAAAAACGACAAGATGATTGGTATACCTACGGCAATTATCACTTTAATCAACACTTTTTTAAAAACCACCCTTATGCACTGCCTCTATCTGGAGAAAAAAACTCTCTCCAAAAAATTCAATCAGAAAAATTGACTAAACACCATCAAAAATTAACCCAATCACAAGAAACCGTTATTTCAATAATGGGTAATTTTGACACCAATGCAACTATTAAATCACTTAATACATTTTATAAAACAAAAAAATTAACATTTACCCCGTCTAAATTAACCACCCCCATTCCACGCGAATCCCATCAAGAAAAAAAAGAAATAAGCATCCCAATTCCTCAAGATGTAACTGGTGTATTTATTGGGTTTGATGGTGTTTCAATCAACAACACCAAAGATATGCTAAAATTAGATTTACTCGATAGTGTGTTATCAGGGATGTACTACCCAAGCGGTCGGTTACACAATCTCTTAAGAGAAGAAGGATTAGTTTACATGGCTCACGCCCATTCACGACCCGGAATGGAAGCTGGTGTCATCTCTATTATCGCCCTGACTAGTCAAGATAAACTTAAACGTGTTAAATCAATTATTACAGAACAAATTAAATCACTACAAACAACAACTATTTCTGATAAAGAATTTAAAGAAGGAATTGCCCAACTCCAATTTTATTACGACAATAAAGAATCATCACTGGATCAAGTCATTATTAGTTCAGCACTCGATGAACTTTATGGTAAAGGATTTGATTACTCAAAAAAAGTTCGCCAACAAATAACGCAATTAACTAAAAAAGACATTAAAGAAATGGCTAAAAAATACCTTAACAATCCTCAAACTGTAATCATTTCTCCAAAAAAATAACAATCAAATTTGTTTTAATTAATACCTTAGATAAATCGCATTTTCTAAAATGGTTAACGATGCGCCAAAAATTCTTTTAATTAACCTAAAGCGTCCCAAAGCGATCTCTCATCATCAAGTTGACTAAGTTCATTCAATTCTGCTAACCTTTGCCAAGCTTCATCCGGATTCTCCAAGCGGCCTTCATTTATGCGTTTTGTTAATTGATAAATAAAAGATGATACTCCATTTTGGCAAAACTGATTCACTAAAGGTTGTAGCTCCTCTCTTCGTAGTGTTATATCTCTTCCCTCATGGACATTCTGAAAATTATTTTGCCATCCGTGATCGCGTTCTAGTATTATAATCTTGTATTTAATATCACAACTATCTTTAAAAATCTTATCCAAGCACCCTAATACTTTCCAAGCTTCATCCGGATTCTTCAAGTGGGAATGGCTATTATTTACCGTTTTTAATAATTTCTTAATAAAAGGTGGTATTCCTGTTCTGACCCAAAAATCAATTAAATTGTAGAAATCATTTTCGAATCCTCTGTAACCAATCACCTGATAAAGACTTTCACAACGTGCTAATGCACCCACATTAGTTACAAGGATACAACCAGTTAAATTAAGCGTATGAAGACTTGCACAATCCCCTAACGCACTCACATCAGTTAAATTTATACAAAAGCTTAAATCAAGGGTATGAAGACTTTTACAACGTGCTAATGCACCCACATTAGTTACATATGTATGACCTAAATGAAACGTATGAAGACTTGCACAACCCGCTAATGCACTCACACCTTGATCAGTTACGTTTGTACTTCTTAAATTAATCGTATGAAGCCTTATACAACCCGCTAATGCACTCACACCTTGATCAGTTACTTTTGTACCTCTTAAATTAATCGTATGAAGATTTTCAAGATTCACTAACTCACTTACTCCCTCATCAGTTATCTGATGACAACCACTTAAATTAACCGTTTCTAGATAGCTAAGGCTACCTAATTTAGTAAAAACTTTATCATTGAGTTCAAGATTAGATAAATTAAGATGTTTAATATTAGGATGCTTATCAATTAAGCTAATAAGTTTCTCACTATTTAGATCTCTATTACTTAAATCAAGCATTATTTGATTAGCCCATTTAAGATATTTAGATGATTTGGACAGATTAATGGCATCATAAGGTGTTAAAAATGATGCAGCTGCTTTTTGTACTGGTGCTGCTGCTACTGCTATTCTTAGCTCTGCTGCTTTTGCTTTTGCTTCTGATGCTCCTGCTTCTGCTGCTGACCTGAATTTTCCTGGTGCTTCTGTTGCTGTTTTTGCTCCTGGTGCTGATGATAGTACTGGCGTTGGTGGTAGTCCTTGGGATAATACTCGTTTACCTGCTCCTGGTGCTGCTGGTGTTTTCATAAAAATCTCCTTTTAATGTTTGATTTAAAGTCTAACGAATTTGGTTGTTTATTTTTGTAAATGCGAAAAAGCCATCAAAGATGGCTTAAGAAAGTGCTTATAGATAACAAAATGATTTAGAGGAATTAATATAAACGGTCTAACCTAATAGATATGCTATCTATAATGCTAGATATGATGACCCAAATGAAATAAGACATGCACGATGCATACGTTGTTCGTATGTATCTGGTTTTATAATCATTATATTTTTTCTTTGCATGTTAAATTAATGTTTTAAATTGATTATCGATTTTTTTGAAAAAGTGTTACAGTTAAATATATTAATATTTTCTGATATATCTGATAAAACTATGTTAATCAGTCTTAACTTTATCCCCAGAAAATTTAGAGAACCTGCCTACTACATTAGAGTAAGCATTTTCAAATGCAAAATTAAAATTGAATTCCATATTGCAAAAGTAGGATATAACATCACAACGCCAAATTCAAACATTAAAACTACCCCAAAATAGAAAATTTCACGCGCTTCCAATGTCGCCAAAGGCATAAGATTTGCAAGTTATCGCCTGAGGCAATAGTACAATAATACATAAGAAAAGTTAATCTTGTAAAGATTAGACATTTCGAAACAAGACCTAATTATTTAGCGGCTTAATCATGAATAAATTCAAAAAAACACATCAAATGTTACATTCTTTGAAATAAGAGCTGATTTTAATAAACCTTTTTACATGAAAATCACAATATTAATTATATTTAATTAAAATCATTAGTTATTTAAATCGTTTTTTTATAAGAAGACAACAAAAAAGACAGGCCAAAACCAATTAAAAATGTAAAAATTGCTGACCCCATTGACAAACTAATCATTTTCCAAGAAGGTAACAAAACTGGAACAGATCCTAAAATCAAACCCAAAACTATAATATGAGTCATCCGCTGATAACGTGTCAATAACCATTTAATTCCAATTATAGAACCCAGCCCACCAATAGTTGCACCTAAACCAACCACAATAATCATCTGCCAATCTAATCTATCAATAAGCGACAAAACAGGCTCATACATACCCAAAATCATCATCACCAATGCACCACTTAAACCCGGAACAATCATCGAAGCCGCGGCAATAACACCAACACCAAAAAACATCCAAATAGTCGGCGAATCCACACTGACACCATCTAAGGCAAAATGATCCACACCCACTAATAAAAAAATACTACCTAAAAGCGCTAGCCACTCATAAAAATACAATGAGAATAATGAACGCAAGTTAAATGAATACACCAAACTGGGCAATGAGCCCATAATCAAACCAATCCAAAAAAATTGAGTCGCTACATAATACGAATTCAATGCCATCAACACTATTGAACTAAACAACTTAATACCAATCATAGCCGCCAATAAAATTGGAAAAACAAAAAATAACGACTGTAAAATATTACGCAAACGAAACAAATCATATAAAGACAAAATTAATCGATCATAAAGACCAAATAAAACTGCCATTGTACCGCCACTAATACCTGGAATAATATTAGCAATACCAATAATAGTACCGACAAAGACATATTTAAATATTTTCATCTATACATTAAATCTAAATTCAACCACATCACCGTCTTGCATCACATAATCACGCCCTTCTTGACGAACTGCACCATTATCTTTTGCATTTTTCCATCCTTCATAATGTACAAAGTTATCATACGAAATCACTTCCGCACAAATAAACCCCTTTTCAAAATCAGTATGAATAACGCCAGCTGACTGAGACGCCGTCATCCCTTTTAAAATTGTCCATGCACGGGTCTCTTTCTGTCCTGTAGTTAAATATGTCTGTAAACCCAATAAAGAAAAACAAGACGCTGCCAACCGTTCCAATCCCGATTGATTCACGCCTAGTTCAAGTAAAAATTCATCACGTTCTAAATCCGATAACTGTGATAACTCCGCTTCGATTTGCGCAGACACACAACACCATTCATCACCATTTTGACTCGCAAATGACTTAACCTGATCCACATAAGAATTCCCCTTAACTAAATCATTTTCAGCAACATTAGCAACATAAATAACCGGCTTTTTGGTTAAAAAATGATACGAAGACACCAACTCACACGCTTCTTCAGACAAAGAGACACTCCGAACCGGTACACCTGACGATAACGCCTCCTGTATACGAACTAATACCTCTAAACGCGCCACTTCCTGCTTATCATTTGTTTTTATTTTCTTCTGTTGAGTTGTAACCCCTTTCTCAACCATCGCTAAATCAGCAAGAATCAACTCTGTATTAATAATTGAAATATCTCCTAAAGGATCCACTTCACCATTAACATGAACGACATCAGCATCATCAAAACAACGCACAACATGAGCAATTGCAGCTGTTTCTCTAATATTTGCTAAAAACTGATTACCTAACCCCTCTCCTTTAGCAGCGCCTTTAACTAAACCAGCAACATCAACAAATTCAATGGTTGAATTGATTATTTTCTGTGTATCTGTTATGCGCGCTAAAACACTTAATCGATCATCTGGAACAGTTACTATTCCTATATTAGGCTCAATAGTACAAAATGGATAATTTTGAGCAGCAACACCCGCCTGTGTAATTGCATTAAATAAAGTTGACTTACCTACATTAGGTAATCCAACAATGCCAACAGACAACTTTCGTGACATTAACTAAACTCCAGAATCAATCACATTTTTAGACTCATCTTCAGATGACACCTCCCCTCCGCCATCATCAGAGTCTTCTTCATCATCAAAATCTCCAAAACGACTTGCAATAATATCATTCTGCTTTTTGTATTTAGGAAAAAAATCATACAAGCTATCCAAATTCAAAAAATTTTCTCCTAAATGACTTATATAGCTATATCTGCGCCAAATACGATCAAAATAACGTGTAATAATAACTTGATCATAATTTGTCAACAACTCAAGCATATGGCCTAACTTAACTAATTTATTATGTAATATTTGAGTTTTAAGCGTCTTGTCTTGCTTTAATAATTTTATCATTAAGGAATCATAAAATTCCCTCACACTATCCCCAATTAATAATATATCTCCATCATGAACCCGCAATGAAGCTGGCTCAAACACAATAAAACTATGATACCGATCTGGACGCTCTATATAATCATTATCAAACAATTGACTTACTCCTTATATTATTGATCATAAATACTAACAAAGATGTTACTTTATATAATATTATTCAAAAATTCAACTCGATACATCATACTCAAAAATTGTTTGTTTTTAAATTTTGGTAAATTGTGTTTTTTTTTCACTTTATAACCACACCCTGAACGAACATAACCATCTTTAAGAAACCGATTGACTGGATAATTTCGACAAACTTTAGGCCGATTATCATAATCTAAACACCGATTACCTTTTAATGACATACACATTAAAGAATTCTCTGTTTTTTTTTTTGAAAAATAAAACCTCAAATACTCTGGGTAATTTATTTGTAACTGTTTTAATTTAAAAGAATTATCAATGGAGTCCCCATCAACATCTAAATTTAAATTCTTACAACAATAACCACTATTCTGACAATCACCCGTAATATAATATAATTCCATCAGTAAATACGACCAAAGCCAATACTGAAAACGACAAGACCGTATAACATACTCATTAATTAAAAAAATACTATAAAATAAAAATAAAAAAAAATAATTAGGTGTAGGTAACCGTAAAAAAGCAGGAATAGTCATACGTGATTTAATTATTCCAAACGATCAATTAATGCATCTATTTTTTTATCTTGTAGCTTAATTAAATCCAATTGAGTAGCTAATTCACGATTTTCATCAGATAACCGATTTACAGCATTACGTAACGATTCAATAGCAACCATTTCTTGATCAAAACCAGCCAAAGAAAAATTAAGTCCTACTGCACACAAAATAAGTTTTTCTTCTTCATCAGAAGATTCTGCCCAAGCGCGTCCAACAATAATTTGCTTTTGATCTAAAGTAAGTTCGTCAATTGAAACCGCAATACCAGTACCATCATGACGACCTGAAGGGATAATAAAATCACCCGATTCAACTCGACCAATAACCTTAACATAAACTTGTCCAAAAAAAGAAATAAGCTCATAATTCAATTGATCTTCACCTGGCCAGTTACCAGCAACTGCAGCACCTGAACTGCGAACCATAAATTGTTGCGCACCTATAGTTGATTTAGAAATTTTACCATTAAATACCCCGACAATATCTCCGCGTTCTATTACTTCAGAAGTATCAATTTTTTCCAAATATTCTGCATAATCAGCGCCTCCAGTCTTAAAACGAACACCCTTTCCTTCTTGATTGCCTTCAATAACTCCCAACAGGGTTGGATTAAGTTCAGTTCCAGCAGTAAACGTAATAAAATCATGATTAGTCGTTGCTGAGTTACTATTAAAGTGTAATCCCAAAGTACGCGAAGTAGTATCAGAGTCAGTATTTTGATTTTTTATTACAACAACAGGTTCAGACCCTGCATCTTCATAAGATTGAACATAAAATGACATCTTACGATCTTCAAAACTAGCTTTATAGTCAGTATCATTAATCCCATCTGGAACAATCCCTACTAGACCCTTTTGATTAACAAAAAAACTTGGTTTATATTCTGCGTCTTTTTCAGAGCCAACCTCAAATCTATTTAAGCCAATAGTACTGGTTGGAATAACAACTCTTAACCCAGATCCCTGAGTGCCAGAATTAAAAGAATGAATATTTGGACAAGTATAATCAGTACAACCACCAAAAATTAATTTATTTCCCATTTCAGCACCCTCTTTTAACCCAATTTGAACATCTCCATTAACTAATAACTTAGCGTCAGAAAAGTCGTCTAAAGAAATATCTGTATTATAATTCACAAAAACTTGAGAATTACTAAACGCCAAAGCCGAAGTATCACTATTCTCATTTATATTGAAACCAATTAAAGAATCAGAATCTTTCTGAATTGCTTCAATTGTTAATGTTATTTCTTCACCAACTTGTAAAGGTTTATAAGAAAACCCTGCCAAAGCACTTCCTCTATCACCGCCAGAATTTCCTTGTGAAGCAAGATTCGCAAAAACATGTAATGGATATTTAGGTGTATCAATACCAATTCCAACATTACCTCCCATAAAAACAGCTGCATTACGACTTACTCGTGAATTAACAAAGTCAGGCCCTATTACATCCACATATAATCCATAAACTGAACCCTCAACAAGATGACAGTCTAAGCCAGGAGCGCATTCTCTACTTCCAATATTAATATCAAGACCTCTAATTGAAGACAAATCGCTAAGATTTTCTGCAAGACTTAATTCAATCGTAGATCCATAAATATTAGATTGAGTTGTTGCACTTCCTATATTTTTACTAACCATAACCCCTTGAAAAAATACAGTCTCTTGATTAACCGTTAAACTTTCTAAAGTTAAATCTGCTAATTTTGAATCACCAACAACGTGAAAACTATGGCTAGGTGAAACAGTACCAATCCCAACTTTACCCTTTGTAACAACAAAATAATCTGCTACATTCATGTTTTGAGACACATGAAGGCTATATGTAGGATTATCAATACCAATCCCAACTTTACCTTCTTTAACAACAAAATTATTAGTAGTAGAAGAAGCTTTTCCTATTTTTATATCTCCAGCAACAAACAACTTATAGTCTGAAGCTATACTCCCACCAATAGCCGTATTACCTTGAGAATCAACTTCAAAAACATTACCTTGATCATTTGAAATAAGAAAAAGCATCGACTCTTTATTCTCTTTTTTAATATGAAGCTTCGCTTGAGGCTCTGAAATACCTATACCCACATTTCCACCCATAAATATGGCTGTTTTAAGATTTGTAGTAACTAAAGATTGAATAGCCCTGAAATCAACATTTAAACCTACAGCAACTTCATTTTCTCCTAAAAATGAAGATTCCAAACTCGTTAAATTAATATCTAACCCCTTAAAAACACGAGACTCTGAAGCTGATTGACCAGAAGCAATATTTAATTGAATTTTTTCTGCGACTAAATTTGTAACACCTTTATTAAAGGTAACATTCGTTTCAACCAATACATCTTCAATTTTAAGCGTTTTTTTATCAGCATCCCAATTCATTGGACTAGTAATAAATTCACGATCTTCATTAGTCATTGCAACATTACCAGGTATCCCTGTGTAATATTTAGTTAAATTAACTCCAAAACCTTCATCTTGATTGTTATTAATATCATCCGGAGTAATCTTTTCATCAACATAACGCAGCTCTCCATTTTGATCAACATATAGTAATCCTTTATTATCAAGCAAAGGCTTGTCAATTTTATGACGAATAAACGTTAATTTATTTAAAATAGTCGCATCATTTGCTTCAAAATCTCCGTCTACAATTACGTTTGACGCATTAATTGTCAATATTTGCCCATCATCCTTAACAATACTAGAAACTGACAATACGTCTTTAACATTTAAAAAATCAAGAGACAACGGATTCTGTACATCTAAATCCTCTGCGATTACATAAGTAGCATTCAATGTAACGATTTGAGTGGATTCTATATCTAATTTTCCAGCGCCTCTTAAATTTTCATAAAAAATATTTTTCGCTTTCAAAGTATCAACACGAATAGTATTAACTGAGGCCGATTGTGCAGTAAGCTCAAAAACATCCAAATTTAATACATCTAAATTATCAAAAGCAATAAAGTCAGCATTAATATTTCCGCTAACCTCTAACGCATAACCATTATCATCATCAGGAGATTTACCAATCAAAACTGAACCGCCTTGAAATATTGCTGCATAACGCTTTGATTCATCTGTACTCACACCCTGCGATATATCAACATCTAAACCGACTATTCTTGATTGTTGAAGTTCTCCGTTAGCTGTAATATTAATGTCCAAACCTACTAGTCGTTTATTACTCCAAACAACACTGCCTAAACCAGAAGAAATATCAAGTTGTAACCCAGTAAAATCATTATCAAAATTATAGGAAGAATTAGGGTCATCTGAAAAATTAAACTTAACATCAATTTTTTCACTAATAAAATCATTCGAAAGATTTTCATTAATTTCATTATAAACTAACACTAAACTGTTTGTAACTGGTGCCGCACCTATCCCCACATGTCCTTGACTATCTACGTACAAAGAGTCATTAATATTCATCGTTACAGACTTAATTCCACCTGTTAAAATAGCATTATCCGCTTGAATAGATCCACTTACCATAAGTGAAAACTCACTATCCTCTAAATTATCACGACCAATACCTACCCTAGGAAAACCCTTATCTGTTTTAATTACTTTAAATGCAATATTTTCATTTTGATCAATCACAATAAACTCTCCATCCAATTTCAATCCTCGATCAATATTAATAGATTTAGCTTTAATATAACCATTAACATCCAAAGCAACATCACTTAAAGGCGTTTCAGTACCAATTCCAACCCGACCTCCTAAAAAAAGAGCTGCAATTGATTGAGTAGGAACTTCTACTTTTAAACCAACCGCATGTGCATCGTTCAATAATTGAGACGTACCAGAACTACGCATATTAATATCCAAACCAATTAATTTATTATTCTCATCTTTCATACCCCAATTATCATTAAGATCAAGCTGAATTTTATGAAGAGAATAACGTGATACCTTATCATCTGGGTTTCCAAAGTATTCACCAACATCATCCAATTGAACGTTAACAATAAACGCACTATCCGTATTACTACTATCAGAAAGATTTCCAATTTTAACATTACTTGTTACAAGATACCCTTTCTCATTAGAATAAGATGAAATATTCATATTCCCTGTTAATGCTAAAGTATCTGAATAAGAATTCCAAAATAAAGGAAGTTTTCCAATTGTATTTTGATTTGACCAAAATGCAAGTGGACCACTCCCTTCAATAGTTTGATCCCCATTTAAATTACTTGACAATTCTTGTCCATTAAAATTTAACGCTCCGTTTAAAACACTCAAAACACACGACCCATTGGTGCATTGTGAGTCTCTAAAAGAAACCTGTTCTACCTGTAAATTCTCTCGAACAAAAATTGATTTAGAAACAGTTAAGTTACTCATATATACATCACCAGAAACAACTAAAGCATAAGGAATAGAACGCGATAATTGAGATGGAATAGAATCTGAGCCAATCAAAACTGTTTGATAGTTTTTTGAAACATAAATATATTTATCATTTACCCCACCACCTGATATCCAAGGAGAATCTTTAGGATCAACAGGTTTATTATTAATATTTAATGACGTTACGGACATTATTCCATTCACATTAAGTGCATATCCTTGAAAGTCAGTTGTACCAATTGCAAGTTTTTCTGAAATAATCGCACTTCCATTAACATGAAATGCAGCAGCAGGAACTTCATTCCCTGACATCGAAACACCTATTCGATTTTGAGTGACCAATAAAGCAGTTACATCATTCATATTTAACGAAGGTTTATTTTGAATCATAAAGGTAGCATTATGAGTAATCACACCCATTGTAAAGTACTCTGAAACTGTTCCTTTAGATTCAAATGTTAATTCTGGCGCAGCGCCTCCCAATTGATTCGATAAAGTTAATAAAGACTCTGGAGCATTAGTCCCAATACCAACATTACCCATAATACGGTAAATATCATCATTAACATCAGAACTCCAAACCGATCCCCCAGAAGGATTAAGTATAAACTCTTTGCCTTTGTCATCAATAACAATAAACTGCTTTGCACTGATATTTCCTGAAACATCAAGCAAATAGTGTGGATTAGAATTTCCAATACCAACATTACCATTTTTATCAATAACAAAATTAGAAGTCGAATTATTACTATTATAAACAGACATCGCATATGCACTATCACCTTCATGTCGAACCACAAGCTGTGCTGAGGATTCAGAACACCCTGAACATACACCACCAATATTAACTTTTCCATTAACGGCTAATTTAATTGAATTATCATCTTCTAAACGTTGAAAAACGTCATTCTCTAAACCAATCCCTACAAGACCTTTTTTTGTAACACGAAATGAATCTTCAGGCGTTTGATGATTCATAAACGATACAATAAACTCATTATCATCTTCAGATCTAACCTTTACGGTTAAAGATGATTTACTCGTATCCGCAGTACCAATACCAACTCCACCATAAGCATTAATAAGAAACTGGCCATTATATAATGAACGAAATTGTTCATCTTCAGTAAAATAATTTGAACTATTCCATACAAAAGTACCCGCATGATCAGCGCTCGCATACCGACCCATAGCAACACTTCCTTCACCTTTTGCATGATTATATTGACCCCCTAAAACAGTTGAATAATTCCCTTCTGCACGATTACCCTCTCCCCCAGCAACCACAGCACCAGTCCCTGAAGCAAGATTATTAACACCAAAAACAACTGAGTATTTCCCGATATCATCAAAATTACTATTAAAAAAAGAGCCTGAACGAAAAGCTGCTATTGAAGGCACAAAAAACATCATGGGTTGAGATAAATTACTAACTAGATTATTCAAAGTCTTTTTATATGAACTATCCCCTTCATTAAATTCACCTGAAACTAAAAACCCCCCATCACCTTGAACATGAAATCTCGCTTTAGGACAATCAGTCCCAATACCCGTTTTTTTAGGTTTAAATGAAAAAACAGGGTCTTTTAAGTTAGTCCCCGTTGATATTATAAATGATTCATTTTCATTCTCATCACAATTCGCAATTTCAATCGGAAAACGACTAACACCCATAGTAAATTTATCTACACCTTCATGAGAAAAAGTAATAGCAGCATCTCCTGAAGCAGTAAGATTAGCAATTTCAAGTAAATTACTAGGTTGTGACGTCCCAATTCCAACATAACCCTTATCATAATATAACCGTTCTATTGATTCATTATCTTCTTTAGTAGTATTTTTTTTCCAAAATGTATCAGTAATAATTACCTTATCTAACGGCTCACCCTTTATGTAAATATCTTCTGCATTTAATATTCCATTAACATCCATTGCATAACTTGTCGTTGGTGTCGTTAAAATACCAACATGACCGTTTTGATCTACAACAAAAGCAGATTGATCCTCTTTAGTACGAATGTCCAATAAATTAACATCTAAATTCTCTTTTCCTTTAATTGTTAACATTGCATTAGGCTCTGAAATACCGATTCCAACTAACCCTTCATCTGTAACAATAAAATCTCGAGTTGGAACTCCAGAAACTTCTAATGAATGATTCCAACGCAATAACTGTCCATCCTCTAAATCATTAAAAACAACACCTATTAAACTGTAAGGTTTATTATTGATCCATGCAATAAAATCACCCTGATTATTTCGCGCTTGAGAATCATATTCAATCGTTCCAGATTTTGGAGTTATACTCTGACTTTTTCCGATCCGAATTGCACCAGAAACCTCCAATGCTTCTTGTAAATTTTGAGACACCCCAATACCCACTTTACTAAAATCATTACGCAAACTAAAATCCTTCCAATAAATACTGCCATTATTTCCTGGAAACCATACTGCAGTTGAATTAAGTTCAGACATTAAACTCTTTCCGTCCACAAAAAATGCTTCTGCATTTATATTACCACTGACATCTAAAGTAAAGTTATCAGAAGGTTCTTTCCCAATTCCCACGTTACCTTTCTCGTAAAACAAATGCTCATCATTTTTTTGCCATGCAAATTTTTCTTCAAACTCTTGTCCATCAATAAGATAATTAGAAGCTCTGATTGAACCGTTAACATCTAGGGTAAAGTTATCTGAAGGCTTTTTACCAATACCAACATTACGATTCATGGTCGAAACATAAAAAGTGATATCATCTAGCTCACCAACCCTCAATTCCCCTTTCACAGCAATAGATCCAAAATCACCTTCGATCTGATCTGCTAATATAGTATGCGCATAGTCAGCAATATGAGCATGAACAGCATAAGGTGTAGAAGGTATTGGAAAACGAATACTTAAATCATCTGCATTAGTTTTTGTTTTAACCGTCAACAAAAAATGAGGATCTAATACATCAAAATGACTTGCGGAAATTTGGTTATCCCCTTCTCCCAAAACGAAACTTGCATACCCATTAACAATATTGACATTTTTAAAAGCCATCATTTTTCCAGAACAGCTTCCGGAAAAACTTTCTATAATACAAATATTAACATCATAACTGCCATTTGTTAAAAAACCACCTGAACTAGTTGCCAAACGAACTTCAATAGTCACTTTTAATGGTACAGCAGCATGTAAAACATTACTTATATTAAAAAGTAAAAAACATATTACCATAATGTACTTAAGTATATATCTCACACGGATTTCCTTATTAATTGATAGTATACTGCATTTATACTTATATCGTAAAAATATTGTAGTAAACTTGTATCCATTACACTATTAAAACAATATAAAATTTGATAATAAAGGAATAAAATAAGATAAAATAAAATCAACACCATTTGCCATAATAAATAACACTATGATAAAGACACCATATTGATCAAGTTTTTCCCAATAAAATCGAATAAATTGCGGCATAAAACCAGCAACAACACGTGACCCATCTAAAGGGGGAATCGGAATTAAGTTAAATATAAACAAAACAATATTAATCTGATACAACTGCTGCGCAAAATTAACTATCATCACAGAAGATCCTAGTTTCCATATCCATATCGCGACAAACATTAATAATAAGTTAACTAGCGGACCTGATAAAGCAACCCAAACAATTCCGTAACGTTTTGATTTAAAAAAAACAGGATTAACCACAACAGGTTTTGCCCAACCAAATAAAAAACCAACATTAAAAATCCATAAAACAACTGGCAAGACAAAAGAACCAAATAAATCTAAATGAACAAAAGGATTTAAACTCAAACGACCCTGTTGCTTCGCTGTAGGGTCACCTAAACAATGTGCAGTAATTGAATGTCCCAATTCATGAAAAACAATACTTATAATTAATATTATAATCGATAAAATCATCATGATCTTGGATGCGCTCGCTTAAAAATATTACGTTTATGCTTATTAGATACTGTTAAATACACTTGTGTCGTTTGAATTGAAGCATGACCCATTAATTTTTGAACAGCGCCTAAATCTGCTCCTTCTGCTAATAAATGAGTTGCAAAAGAATGCCGAAAACGATGGGGGTAAATATGCGCTAAACCACAACGCAATGCATATTTTTGTACAATCGCATACATGCCAAAACGAGTTAAAGGTCGACCATGATTACCCAAAAATAAAACAGCACTTTGATCTCGAGATTGCAAAAGTTTTCTCCTTAATTGTTCACAATACTGACCACATAATACACGCTCTGAATAATGACGTGGAATGCGACGCATTTTATTACCCTTACCAACAATTTCAATAAATGATCTTCCAACAGAAGATAAGGTTAAGTAAACTAACTCAGACACTCTTATTCCATAGCCATATAACCATTGTAAAATCAATTTGTCTCTCAAATAAAACCGATCTCTAACTACATCTGGCGCCGCTAAAAGCTGAGAAATTTGAGCCACTGATAATGACATCGGTAAATAACTTGGAAGCTTTGTATAGTTTTTAGAAGAATATTCAAAATCAATATATCCTTCATTAAATAAAAAAGAAATAAACTGTCCTAATACTGACTGTTTACGTCTTAAAGTAGACGCTTTTATCAAACCATAAAAATGTTGAAAAAAAGAATCAACTAAATCTAAATTTAAATCACGACATTTAACATGCTGCGCAAATTGATTTAAATCATTTAAATATGAATCAATAGTTAACGAAGAATACCTTCTTTCAATTAATAAATATTCCTTAAATAAATTAATATAATGCTTTATTTGCATAAACACTAACTCCGCTTTTTTTGATATGCTTCAAGTTTTAACAACTGTGCCTTACGTTTGCGTAAAAAATAATCTAACTGATCTTTTAAACGGTTATTTTCTTCCTCATGAGCATCCAGTTGCTTCTTTAAACCTTTAAATTGATTATAAAAAGTAGAATAATAATTATTAAAACCAATTAAAGTATTAACCTGATTGACTGCGATCGACGTTTGAGACTCCAATGCCCTCCCAATAATAGATGAAATCATATCAGAAGAGATATCTGAAGGACGAATAGCGACTGCAATGCCATCATTTTTTCCTGAAGGTATTAACAAATCCCCCTTATTAACAGGACCTTGAACATTAACCATTACTTGCCCCAAAAAACCAACAATTTCATAATTTATCTCTTGTTCTTCACCTGGCCAATTTCCAACAATAATCGGAGTTGAACTAATTACCAGAATATGATCAGCACCAGCCGTTTCTTTTGAAATTCGCCCTTTAAAAACCCCAACTACATCTCCTGGAATAAACACATCCGAAAAATTACGCTTTGGCAAGTATTCAGCATAATCTCCATTAGGAGAAGAAAAAGTAATCCCATTATATTGAGTAGCAGTAGATTCTGTTCCTATCCTTACGGTAGATGGATAAATTCCTCCTAAAATATTTGATGCTAATTCATCAGCCGCCTCCATATTATTGAATTGATTAGTAATCCCATTCCCACTACTAAAAAATATAAAACTATCCTTTAAACCAGATCTAGACCCCTCTGCTTTATTGTGATGAATCGCCAAAATACGATTTGGTGTTGTGTTAGAAGCAGCTACATTTTGACTAGAAACAAACTGAACGACTACATCGTTTGTTACGCTATTACCGATCTGACGACCATATATCTCTAAAGC
>CAXFGY010000017.1:0-18028 GCA_964002605.1 uncultured Candidatus Marinamargulisbacteria bacterium | reverse complement strand
AGAAAATTGGCCAGAAGAATTGCAAAAAAAAGATGGGCTAGAAAATTGGCCAGAAGAATTGCAAAAAAAAGATGGGCTAGAAAATTGGCCAGAAGAATTGCAAAAAAAAGATGGGCTAGAAAATTGGCCAGAAAATAACACATCACCAAAACCAGCAGGAGAAAACTAAGCAGCAGCAAAACGATCAAAAGTTGGATCAGGATAAGACTTATTCAAAGAAACATGCATTTACGCGAAAAAAGGAATAGAAATAGAATATATAAACCACGACCAAGAAGCTAATCAAAAGATTGAATCATTTCTTGCAATAACTGCTGATCCTGATTTGTTAACTCCGTATCCAATAATAATGTCGGCTTCGTAAACAAGGTTTGGGATAATGATTGCTTTCGTTCCCAAGAAATACGCTTTGGATGATCACCACTCACCACAACATCCGGAACAACATGGCCATCACAATCTTGCGGTTGCGTATACTGTGGCGGTGATAAATACCCCTGCAACAACGAATCATCCTTCATACTTTCAGGATTACCAATCACGCCCGGTAATAAACGAATAACCGCTTCTACAATGGCTAAGGCAGGTACTTCACCCGAAGATAAAACAAAGTCACCCAATGAAATACGCCGAATCGGTAATAATTTAAAAATACGCTCATCAACCCCCTTATAATAACCTGGTATAATAATTAAACCCTTTTTTTGAGATAATTGCTCCGCAACAACTTGATTCAATACAGGTCCTTTAGGACACGTATATATAATATCATAGTCTTGATAATCGCAAACACTAATCACCGCCTGATAAATGACATCAGCACGTAATAACATCCCTGTTTTATCACCAAACGGATAATCATCTACTTTTCGATGTATACCCTTCCCAAACTCGCGAATATCTATAAACGAAACTTTGACACGCTTTGCATCTTGAGCACGCTTAAAAATTCCTTTCAAAAAAAATTGTTCTGATTCCTTAGGAAAAAGGCCTAAAATATGAACAGAATACACAATTAATTTTGTGTTACGATCTCCACTGTCACTTTTTTATCTTTTTTAGCTGCAGCAGCCTTAACTATCGTTCGAATTGCATTGGCGATTCGTCCTTCCTTACCAATAACCTTACCCACATCATCCTGAGATACATTAATCTCTAAAATTACAATACTATCACCTGCTGTCTCATTTACTCTGACATCATTGGGATTATCTACTAAATTCCTAGCCATCATCTCTACTAAATCTTTCATTATTACGCCTCCTTATAATATAACAATTTTAAATTAGCACTGCTAATACCTACTATAAATAATTTTAATTAATTATTCTTCTACTGGTTTACGATCTTTTTTCTTAATACCTTGATTTGAAGAAGTTACTTTTTTAGGTTCAAGACACCCAATAGTACCGAGTAATCTCTCAACGGTTTCTGTTGGCTTTGCTCCAACTGACAACCAATACTTAACCCGATCTGACTTACATTCAAAAACAACAGGATCTCTTTGAGGATTATAAATACCTAAATTTTCTATCTCTTTTCCATCTCTATGATTTCTTGAATCAATTGCAACAACACGATACGTCGGTTGCTTTTTCTTTCCAAGTCGCTTTAATCTAATTTTTACTGCCATACTTCACCTCCACATACACCTATAATACCATTATTATAACGAAAATTATTATATTCTACAAAAGTAATAAATTAAACAATAGAAAACAACCCGTTATAGTAATGATACTAAGGTCTTCAAATCCAAATTTTTTAAAGCCATATCCGCTGAAATATCTTGATTCAAAATCGTAGAAACTAACGCTTGCTTTGATTTCTTTAACTCAAATACCCGCTCTTCAATACTATCCTTCATCACTAACTTATAGACAGTCACAGATTCAGTCTGTCCAATACGATGAGCACGATCTGTTGCTTGATCTTCTGTTGCCGGATTCCACCACGGATCTAAATGTATAACATAACTTGCACGTGTTAAATTTAAACCGACCCCTCCCGTTTTTAATGTCATCATTAAAACCAGTGGCTGGTCTGAAGTTTGAAATTGATTCACAATCTGATGTCTTTGTTTAGTCGAAACCCGACCATCAATACGTAAAAAAGGAATACCATGATCATTAAATAAAGGTTCCAAGCAATCTAATACTTGTGAAAATTGAGAATAAAGCAAACAAGAGTGCTGACTATCTAAAATATCTGGCAATCGTTGAACTAAAAATGAAAATTTAGGTGATAAAGCATCCTGCTTTGAGTCATCAACGACTAAATTAGTTGTGATACATAACTGCCTTAAGCGTAAAATTCCAGTTAATATTTGCATTGAACTTTGATTCTTATTACCACTATAATTAGCTTGAATTTTTTGAACAATCCCTTGATATAGTTCACGCTGAAAAGAAGATAAATCTAACGGAATTGTTTGTTCTATTTTATCTGGTAATTCAGTTAAAATAGTCGATTTTAAACGACGTAAAACAAAAGGTTGCGTCCGCTGAGTTAACCACAAATCCCCATACTCTTGATACAAACTTTGAAATGTCGCTAAGTCTCCTAAAAGACCAGGAATAGCTAAATCTAAAATAGAATAATAATCACCAACATGATTTTCTAACGGTGTCCCCGTTAAACACAACGTAAATTTTCGCTGTAAATAACGAACAGCAATTGCACGACCTGCTTTAATATTTTTAACCCACTGAACCTCATCAAATACGACCATTTCATAAAAAATTAATTTAAATTTTTCTAAATCTAAACGGACAATATCATATGTTGTAATCACTAAAGGGGCATCCATTAATTGATCTGCATTACGATCTGAACCAAAATAAATAACTGGGTTAATCTGATCAGAAACAAGACGAACTTCAGCTAACCAGTTATAAAGTAAACTTGGAGGAACCACAATTAATATCTTAGGTAACTTTAAATGAGGATCAATAATCGCTTCAAAAACAGCTAATATTACCATAATGGCTTGAATTGTTTTCCCTAAACCCATCTCATCTGCCAATACAGCACCCAATTCATAACGATAACGATCAATAATCCAACGATATCCATCAACTTGATAAGACCGTGGCGTTAACAAAAGATGTCGTGGAAGGGGTACAATATCAATATCATCAACTTGTAATAAGTGATCGATTCGTTCACGATATTTAACTGGAATGCCTTCCTTAATATCCGCTTGATACAACCCTAAATAATAAATCATATCGGTCACTCGATACGGAACATTTACCGTTTGCTTCTGAGATGATGTCAATAACCGTTCAGTCATAAATAACGCATCAATTTTTTTCTGAACTTCAGGGGTTATTATAACCGTCTTATCCGATTGACGAACAACCCAATCACTCATTCGAAAACGAGCCATATCATCATCTGTAACTTGACGACCTTGAATATAAATTTGATCCCAAATAGAATGATTAGGATCTAACTCCCCTTTTAAAGAAATATCAAATTGCTCAGTTTCAACTTTTTCTTTTAAAAAATAAAGTGCATAGCCATAATCCTGACACCCTTGCTCCAAATTAACCAATATACGATGAAAATCATCCTTATTAAAAGACAATGTCTGTAAACTAACCAAACTCAAATCCTGCATCAACGACCAAAGAAAATAAAATGCAGTCATTAACTCCATCAAATCAAGTTGACCAACAACCCAATTCCCTTCATCAACTGAAACAAGATAAATATTTTGAGATAAATAAGCACTAACATTATCATGCCACTGTCTAATCAAATTCAATTGAGTCTCATCTTCATCACTAAGCAAATTCAAATTTAATGGCTTAAATAAAAACTGATCCGTAATAGTCAACACTAATACTTGAAAAAAAATAGGCGTACCACGCAACGGTATCGGACAACATTGAAAAATCGGGTCTAATAACGCCTTGATACTAAATTGAGTGTCATTACTGCTAACCGTAACTAACATAAGATTAACGATCTTGGCATCATCATAGGTGACTTGAAAACCCAATTTAAAAGTCACTTGATCACTTTCATTTAACTCATGATTAAGACATAAAGATAGCCGAGACCATTCTTCAGCAGAACATAATAAAGGCTTATCTTGAAAAAAATCTCCAAGTTGATTTAACTGCCATTGCTTTTGTATTTTTTCTCTCAAACCGTCTAAAAATTTATCTCTATCATCATAATAAAGAAGTTGTTGCGTTTCCAAACTAACAATCAACTGATTAGTTAAAAAAACAACCGCTCTTCCAGAGTCCATTTGAAACCGCAACGTCACTTTTTCTGCTGATAAATCTAAAACTAACTTAACATTAAAATTAGTTAGAGGATCCCACATCAGCTGACCTGAATATAATTTTGTTTTAAAATGAATAAAATGATTTGGACTTGTATTGATCAAATAATCAACTAAAGCTTGATTAACATCACCATAATTTTTTGAACGCCGATAAAGATCACGCTCTTCCGATGTTAACTCAGGTGAAAACGGAGATAAACGTAACCCATTTTGTTTAAAATAAAGAATAAATCCCTGTAATTGAGTTTCTTCAAAGAAAAGTTCTACAGCCATCAGCGTATTATAATATAGGCCTTATAAAAGTCCAAGAACACTCATTAAAAGTTTATCATAATAAAAAAATACCACTACCAAACAACCACAATCAAATAATGATAATTAATTATAATTTAACTGATGACACAAAAATTTTGAATAATTTAAATAATAATGACCCAAAATAAATTGATTACAACGTAAATAACCCAAGCCCAATCCACGAAATGCATGAAGTTGAATTTTCTTTAACTGATTTGACAGTGGGACTGTAATCATTTCAATAAGAGAAAGAATTTCACGATAAATCTCAATGACTCGATCATGCTCTTTTACTAATGAAGTAATCCCCATCTGCTGAACTAAATTATATTTAAACTCTATTGTTGTTTCCATACTAAAAACCCCTTATATTAAATTTAATGCTGTAAAACACTAATAAAATCGTTAAAAAAAACAACTATAATGCATCGAAATTTCTTAATAAATAAAAAAATTGCATTAAACATAAGATTAAAGTTTAAAAAACAATCACCAAATCAAATCTATCCCAAAAGAGCTCTATCGCAATCGATTGAATTTGTCTATTTTACGACTGACCCAATATCTAAGATATTTTAATGTTACAAAATTTTAAAAAATATACAGACTAAGAATCTAATACCACAACAAAATAAAAATTAATTAAATACACCTACACTGTAATTGATGACACTGAATCAACATATTGTGTTGCTTCAGCCTCTGGTAATGTCTGAACATCTTTTAACTGACGCTCAATAACACGAGTCCGCGTCGCAGCTTGTTCAATTGTATTACCCGCCTCTTGTAACTTTTTCTGAGTCTTTTCAAGCACGGAACCAAACTTCCCAAACTCTGCCTTAACCGTCCCCAAAAGAGACCACACTTCACTAGACCGCTTCTCAACCGCCAAAGTACGAAAACCCATCTGTAAACTATTCAACAAAGCGGCTAACGTCGTCGGTCCTGCAATCAAAACTCTATACTCTCGCTGAATCAAATCATGTAAGCCATTAATACGTAACACTTCCGCATATAAGCCTTCAATTGGTAAAAATAAAATGCCAAAATCAGTCGAATAAGGGGGATCAATATACTTATCACGAATATAACGGGCCTCAAGTTTCAATTGAGTTTCCAAGGCCTTCGTCGCCTGAGCCACCTGAACAGGATCAGTCAATTCTTGAGCCTCTACTAATTGCTGATACTTATCTTGTGGAAACTTTGCATCAATGGGTAACCAAACTGGTTGATCAGAATCTAACGCTTTTCCCGGTAATTTAATCGCAAACTCAACATGCTCTGTCCCGCGTCGTTTTGTCTTTACATTTGTTTCATATTGATCAGACGTTAATATCTGATCCAATAACGTCCCCAACTGAATCTCACCCCACATACCTCGTGTTTTTACATTACTTAATACCTTTTTCAAGTCCCCCACCCCATTTGCTAAGGTTTGCATTTCACCTAATCCTTTATGAACCTGCTCCAAGCGATCACTAACAATTTTAAAACTTTGACCCAAGCGCTTCTCTAATGTTGCATGTAATTTTTCATCCACTGTATGACGCATTTGTTCTAATTGCTTATTATTATCCGTTTGTAATAACTGTAATCGTTTTTCTACACTAGAACGTGTTGTTTCAAGATGTGTCACTGTGGCTTTATTAGCATGATTCAATTGAGTCGCAAAACTATCCAATTGATTTTTTTGCAACGTCGCAATTTCTGTCATACGCTGTAAAATCGTTTCATTAAATTGAGTGATATTTTGGTTCAGTTCCTGACGATGAGACCGTTCATTATCAACCATCAACTGCTTCAATTCAATTAATTGATCTTTGGCACGCCCCAACGCCATAACAACGATCACCATACCCCCCGCCAGGGCAATTAATAAAACAATAAAAACACCATTCAACACCCACTGAATACTCATTATGTTTTTTAGTATACATAACAGTAAACCGACTGTACAATGGCTCTATCGCAAAATACCTAATCTTCACGATTTTCGCCTTAGTTATGTAGCTCTGTTACAACACCTCAGTCAATGAATTGTAAAGTTTAAACCTTTAGCGTCATCACAATCGATCGAGTTTTTCTATTTTGCAAAAATCCCACAATTACAATTCAAAACACCCAAAAATATCTCATAATTATTTAAAATATAATTTAAAACTAACTCAAAAAATAAAACGATTAAGGCGTAAAACATATTATATTTTATTGAAAATAATGGGGTGAACGATGGGACTTGAACCCACGACAACCGGAACCACAATCCGGGGCTCTACCAACTGAGCTACGCTCACCACAATCAAGAATTATAATTCTACCTGACATTTGTTTTATTGGTCAATTAAAAGTAAACTATCATTATAGAGTATAAAGTTATTATCATAAAAAAGGAGTCAAACAACCAATGACAAGAGCTAAAATTGGGGTAATATTAGCCGGCTGCGGTGTTTACGATGGAAGCGAAATTCACGAAACAACACTCACATTACTTGCGCTTGATAAACAACATGCTAATGTTACATGTCTATCAATTGACAAAAATCAACATCACACAATTAACCATAGTAATCAAACAGAACTCAATCATCATCCCAGAAATTGTCTAATCGAATCAAGCCGAATCGCACGAGGCCCAGTCATTAAACTTAACACAATTAATATTAACGATTTTGACGCATTTATCTTTCCAGGCGGTTTCGGTGTTGCAAAAAATTTATGTTCATATGCTATTGATGGTGCCAACCATACTATTGAACCAGAAATAGAAGCTCTTATTGTCTCTGCTCATAATCAAAAAATTCCAATGGGCTTTTTATGTATATCTCCTGTCATTCCTGCTAAATTAATCCCCAATGTAAAACTAACCATCGGAACAGATCCCAACACTATAAACGACATCGAGACCATGGGTGCTCAACACATTAAAGCCGCTGTCTCAGAAATTGTTACAGATAATACCAATTATATCGTCTCTACGCCTGCCTATATGCTCGCAACTCAAATATCTGAATTATCTAACGGAATTAACCAACTCGTGAAACAAATTATACAATGGTCTACTAAAGTCAAGCATCAACAAAAAACACCCAGCTACACATAATCGAATCATGAAAATATTAAAAAAACTAATCCAATCTATCTCTATCCGACAAATTATCATTACAGGAATTATTATTATTACATGTACATTCCTATCAATTAAAAATACAAGCCAATCACTTTATCGATTGCACGAATCCTCTTTTGAAGAAATTTCATCATTTATCGATCGCAAAGCATTTCTATTAGACCAATTTAATCAATTAATTATATCATCACCCCCTTTATCTTTACGCCAAACATTTAAATACACACAATTCCCACAAGCTCAACTCTTAGTATTAGAAAAACTTAACTCATATGAATCACAATTTAACAAAAAAATAAAAACGCAACCTCAATCATTACAAAAAAAAGCAGCTCCGATTCAACATGCACTTCTAAGTAATGAAAAACAACTTCAAATACAGTTAGCAATCTATAATGCCAATGCAACTGAGTTTAATCAACTCCATACTAAAAAATTATACTCATTATTTTTTCAACTATTTCCTTACCCTAAAATACCGCAAGTGAATATCAAACTACTTTCAATTAATACGTTAATTGTAAAAAAATGACATTAACAAACACACCCTCTATTGGATTCATTGGCTTTGGCAAAATGGCGACTGCAATTTGGCAAGGCGCCCAATTATTACCTAGTGTCAAAAAAAACAACGTCGTTTTTTATCGACGCAACAAAGAAGAATCCGCTAAAATTCAAACTCAATTCCCTCATTTACAATACACATCACTAAAACAAGTATGTCAACAAGATGTCCTCATATTTGCAGTCAAACCTCAGCAAATACAAAAAGTATTAAACACATTACCCACCTGTCAACCCCAATGTGTCATCTCAATTTTAGCAGGAACTTCTATTTCTAATTTTGAATCACATTTCAAACCCAATACCCCTATTATTCGTACAATGCCCAATATGCCTTGCCTTATCCAAATGGGGATGACTGCAATAACCTATAATAAAGACGTATCATCTGAACAAAAAAAATGGATTGAAACGTTATTCGCAACACTAGGTCAAATTACAGTTGTTCCTGAAAAGCAAATGAATATAATCACTGGAATCAGCGGTAGCGGCCCTGGTTTTTTATATGAAATTGCTGATATGATTGCTGAAATAGGCAGAAAAAATGGCTTAAATGATAAATTATGTATCCAATTAATTGCACAAACAATGATCGGTGCTGGCCAAACATTATTAAAAAGTGAGCAAGGGCCCCATCAATTAATCAAAGAGATCTGCTCTCCAGGAGGAACGACTATCACCGGTCTAGCCGCACTAAGAGAAAGCCAAGCTAAAAAAGGAATTCAAGCCATGATAACGACAGCCATTCAACGCGCCAAAGATCTAAGTAACTGAACCATCGACACAGCTGCTTCTGTCCCTTTATTAAACTCATTATTTTGACAACGTTCAAACGCTTGATCAACCGTATCTGTAGTCAAAACACCAAAAATAACCGGTTTATTTTCTGTCAAAGAAACCCTCATTATTCCACGCGCGCACTCTCCAGCTACATAATCAAAATGAGATGTTGCACCACGAATAACACACCCTAGACAAATAACGCCATCACTACCACTTTGTAACAACTGCTGCGCCTTAAAAGGTAACTCAAATGCACCTGGTACATATGCAATAGTCACACTACAGTCTAAAATTCCAGCTTCTTTGAAATAATCCAATACCCCCTTTAACAATCGAGTTGTAATTGCATCATTAAATCGTGCAACAACAATACCTATTTTTACATCTTGCTTTAATTGCACATTACTTTCTATTTGATAGTGAGTTAAATCTAGCTTTAACGGATCAATATCATCAATTTTCATAAGTTTTACCTAAATGTCCCATTTTTTGGAACTTAGTTTCAAGATACCGTCTATTATGTTCACAAGGCGGAATCGTAATCCCAACGCGTTCTACCATTTTTAAACCATAGCCTTCTAAACCAACAATTTTTACAGGATTATTAGTCATTAACCTCATTTTTCGCACCCCCAAATCTAATAAAATTTGTGCCCCAACTCCATAATCACGTAAATCAGCTGGAAATCCTAATGTTTCATTTGCTTCAACAGTATCTGCCCCATTTTCTTGTAACTTATACGCTTTTAACTTGTGTTCAATCCCTATCCCACGGCCCTCTTGACTCATATATAAAATAATTCCACGACCTTCTTGATTAACCATTTCCATCGCTTTTTTTAACTGAGGACCACAATCACAACGTTGTGATGTGAAAACATCTCCCGTAAGACATGAGGAATGTACCCTCAGTAATACAGGATTGCCATCTGCAACATTACCCTTTACTAGAGCAAAGTGACAGTTATTATTAATTTTATCTTTATAACAATGAAGCTTAAAATGACCACTTTCTGTTGGCATATCCACCGTTTCAACATGATCAATAAAAGACTCTTTAGCAATACGATACTGAATTAAATCTTTAATAGTAACAATCTTTAAATGATGTTTTTGTGAAAAACAATGTAAATCAGGAACCCTCGCCATACTGCCATCATCATTAATAATTTCACAAATGACACCCGCAGCCCCACACCCAGCTAACCGAGATAAATCAACTGCAGCTTCAGTATGACCGGCTCTCTTTAAAACACCCATTTCACGCGCTTTTAAAGGAAATACATGTCCCGGACTAACTAAATCATCTTTTGTTTTATTAGGATCAATGATCAATTGAATTGTACGTGCTCGATCAGCAGCAGAAATACCAGTCGTGACACCATTTGATAAACTCCCATCTACTGATACTGAAAAAGCAGTATTCATAGATTCTTTATTATGTTGTACCATATCCTTCAACTCAAGACGGGCTAACCCCTCATCTGTTAGCGGAACACATACCAACCCTTTCGCATATTTAATCATAAAATTAATTGCATCAGGAGTAACAAAACGAGCAGACATCACTAAATCGCCTTCATTTTCACGATCTTCATCATCAACAACAATCACCATTTTTCCATTTTGAATATCAGCAATTGCTTCTTCAATTGAATTAAACATAACATCTTCCATAAACACGATTATACTCTTAGTCAGAAATAAAGACTAGCCTAAAACCTGCTTACGTCTTATTTCATATTTACCTAACTGATCAAATTCTAAGTTTACCCGATCACCAGATGATAAATTTTGCAAGTTTGTCGATTGCCAAGTATGTGGAATAATATGAACTTCAAAGTAATCAGTAACTGTATCATCATCCATTACTACAGTTAAACTAATCCCATCCACAGCAATAGACCCCTTAGAAATCACATAAGGTGCAAACTTAGAAGAATATCCAATCTCTAAACAATAAAAGTCACCTTGTTTCTCAATTTTATTAATAATCCCCACTGTATCAATATGTCCAGTAATTAAATGCCCTCCTATTTCATCTCCATACTTCAACGAATTTTCAATATTAACCTGGTCACCTACTTTAATTTGAGTAAACGTTGTTTTTTTCAATGTTTCTGGCAAATAATCTACATTAACGGTATTCTCATCATATGATTTTATCGTACTACATACGCCATTAACTGAAATACTCGCACCTAAATTAATATTTGATACCGATAAATTAATCGTCCAAGACGACCCTTGATCATACGCTTTAATTTCACAAACTGTACCTAATCCTTGGATGATTCCTGTAAACATTGATCCCTAACATAAGTATCTAATACACCATTAATAAATTTACATGATTCATCAGTTCCATATTTTTTTGAAAGTTCTAACATTTCATTGATCACTACTCTAGCAGGTGTTTTAATCATTTTTATTTCATAAATCGCAAGACGCAATAAACTCAAATCAATTCGATTAACACGATTAATATCCCACCCAATTAAATATTGACCTATCATATTATCAATTTCTAAACGAGAAGACCAAGTCCCCAAAACCAACATTTTAGACCATTTTAATGTTTCTGAATGATACGTTTTTAAAGAAAAATAATCAGACATTATTTCATCAATATCAAGCGCATTTTGAATATCTGCCTGAAACAATACCTGCATTGCCAATTTACGACCAGTATGTCGAGACCCCATTATTTTTTTGAATTAAGGGCCAATTCAGGCTCAAATATAGTTTCAACAAAACTAGTATCAAAATCACCAGCAATAAACTTCTCATTTCTCAAAACCAATTCATGAAATGGAATTGTTGTATTAACACCATCAATAATAAACTCTTCCAAAGCACGCTTTCCACGCTTTATCGCTTCATCTCGATCACTCGCCCAAACAATCAATTTACCTAACAATGAATCATAAGAAGTAGGTACGCAATAACCAGGATATACAAAACTATCCGTACGTACTCCCTTACCTCCTGGCGGTAAAAATAAAGAAATTTCTCCCGGTGATGGCATAAATCCATTTTTATAATCCTCAGCATTAATCCGAAACTCAATTGCATGTCCATGCATCACAACATCACTTTGCTTTAACGTTAGCGTCTTTGTATATGCAATACGAATTTGTTCTTTAACCAAATCAACTCCAGTAACCATTTCCGTAACAGGATGTTCAACTTGAATACGGGTATTCATCTCCATAAAATAAAACGCTTTATTTTTATCAACTAAAAATTCAACTGTCCCTGCACCTTCATATTGAATTCCCTTTGCAGCAGCTATTGCTGCATTCCCCATTCTTGTCCGTAATGATTCATCTAAAATAGGAGAAGGTGCTTCCTCAATTAACTTCTGATGACGACGCTGAATTGAACATTCTCTTTCTCCTAGATGAATCACATTGCCTTTTTTATCAGATAATATCTGAATCTCAACATGACGCGGACTTTCAATAAATTTTTCAACATACACATCTCGATTACCAAATGCTGCCTCTGCTTCATTTGTCGCAGTATGGTAGGCATCAAATAATTCCGTTTCATTCATAGCAATACGCATCCCGCGTCCACCCCCTCCTGCAGAGGCTTTAATAAGTACAGGAAAGCCAACCTCTTTTGAAACTTTAAGCAACTGATCCTCAGAAGTAACAATCCCATCAGAACCAGGAACCAAAGGAACATTAAGACGTTGCATGGTATCTTTTGCCTGACTTTTATTGCCCATCAAACGAATATTTTGAGGAGATGCACCAATAAATACAATCCCATTTGCACTGCATATCTCACTAAAATCTGCATTTTCAGACAAGAAACCATAACCAGGATGAATAGCATCAGAGCCAGTCACTTCAGCAACAGAAATAATTGCTGGAATATTTAAATAACTTAATTGGGGATTTGTCGGACCAATACAATAAGACTCATCCGCTAACCGAACATGAATCGAATCTTTATCAGCCTCTGAGTAAACTGCAACAGATAAAATGTCTAACTCTTTGCAAGCACGAATAATCCTGACTGCGATTTCACCACGATTTGCCACTACTATTTTTTTAAACAAAAATTAACTCCTTTTGTAAATCTTAAATTAATTAACTTTATAGTATATCATAACCATAATAAGTTATTATAGTCTCCTAAAATAAAAAATACGAATAAATATAATTTAAAAGAAGTAAACTCAATTTAATCATGATACAATTTACCAATGAAAAAATAACAAAAACGATACAAACAGACATTGTAATCATTGGTGGCGGTATAAATGGATTAGGAATTGCTCGAGAACTTACATTACGTCACATTGATTGCATAGTAATAGAAAAAAATGATCTTATGTCTGGAACAAGTAGTGCTTCATCAAAATTAGTTCATGGTGGACTACGTTATCTTAAACAAGGTAATTTTAAATTAGTTTATGAATCTTTAAAGGAAAGACACTTATTATTAAAAAATGCCCCTCATCTAGTCAAACCACTACCCTTTTTGATTCCTATATATCGCAATAGCCCAGTTAAAAAATGGCAATTTAAAATCGGCTTAGTCATTTATGACTTACTATGCAAATGGAATCAAATCAAACCCCATCAGTTCTTTTCAAAAACCGAATTTCAAGCATTATTACCCCAAATCAATCATGATCAACTGATTGGTGGCGCAATATACTATGATGCACAAATGAACGACACCCAAATCGGCATTGAAATTGCTAGAGAAATAGCCAAAAAAGGAACAAAAGTAATGACTTACACTGAAGTCAAAGCAATTAAACAACACTCCAATAATGTTACACTATCCACAATTGACAACCAGACTCAAAAAAAACAAACAATTTCTGCCAAATATGTCATTAATGCAACAGGCCCATGGAGTAACTTAACAACAAAACTTAATAACAAAAATGCAGATCAACTCGTACAATTGAGTAAAGGAACACACATTGTTGTTCCAAAATTAACTCATAAAAATGCATTACTTTTACTCGCAAAAGAAGATAACCGTGTATTTTTCATACTCCCTTGGCAAACAGACTACAGTTTAATAGGAACAACAGATACAGCCTACAACGATAACCCAGATAATGTAACCCCTAGCAAAAAAGATATTGACTATTTAATTAACGAAACAAACCAAATTTTCCCAAAAGCAAACTTAACTGCAGAAAAAATTATTGCAACATTTTCAGGTCTCAGACCGTTAAAATACAGCCTGAACACTTCAGTTGGAACAATATCACGAGACTATGAATTGACTCAAAACCACAGAATATTTCATTTAATTGGTGGAAAATATACAACATTTAGAAAAATAGCTGAAAAGTGTTGTCAAAAAATTATAAAACAACTCCATCCACTAGCTAAATTTAAATCAATAACTAAAAATCAGCCATTAATTGGTTCACAATACACACAAAAAGAAATAATGTCCTACTATCGATTATGGCAATCCCAATACCCTTTTTTAACTGAACCTATATTTAAAACATTAACTAAAAAATATGGTAAAGAAACCTACTTTATTATCAAAATTATGTCAGAAAACGCTCAATATCAATTACACTTAACAGAAACCAACTACTTCATTGCAGAAATCATTTATTTTATTCGATACACATTTGCCAAAACAATTAGTGATATCATAAGAAGAAGAACATCTTTATTTTATAAAAATGTTAAAAAAGAAAAAATAATTTCAGAAATTGGAATTTATATTCAAAAGGAACACCAATTAAATTCAAAAGAAATTGCCAAACAAATAGAAGATGCAATACGTTTAACCCGCGTACCGCCACTTTAAAAATCGATTAATAATTGTTGCTGCCTCCGCTTTAGTAATGTATTCATCCGGATTTAAACGAGAATCCGAAGTCCCCCCATAACCTAACTCCATCGCATAAATAGATAAATACCGACGAATTTTTGGGTCTAAATTAACCACATCTTTATAAGGTGAAAAATCTACTCGTGCCAAACTATCATCCGCCCCTAATTGAACCAATAATTTACTAATCGCTAAAATAAACTGCAATCGTGTTACCGATTCATTAGGATAAAAGAAATATTGTTGTGAGTTAAATATATCTTTTTCAGGTAAATCAAATAACTTTAATTGAAATGACTTATTCACAATCCGGTTTACCTCTTTATCAATATCAATTAAATCTGTAAATTTTAAAGTTTTACCAAATAATTTAATAGCAGGTCGCTGAAAAACATCAAATACAATTTTTTCTCTTATTGTCTTAATCTTTGTACTTTTAAAGACCACTTCTCCAGAATCATCTTTAACTAAATCAAGAGTAGAAAGAACAATTTGAAAATAATAATGACCTGGTTCTAACCGATTACCAGCGTCGTCTTTACCGTCCCAATTAATAACATACTCGCCTCGATAGCGCGATTGATCCTTAAATAATTCACGCACCACTTGACCACTTTGATTAAAAACAACTGCCGTTAGAAAAACCTCCTGTAAAGGGCTAGCAATAATTGAGTATTCCGCTTTAACAACTGGTTCCAAAACCATTTGATCTGAATAAAATGTATACACCAATGATTTTGCCATATCTAATTGAGTTAAAGTTGTTTGCGCACCAAACTCATTCTGTGAATTACCAGGTAAAATACCTAACTGAGACACATCAATAATATTATCTTTTGCCCAATGACTATTAATATCATTATATGAAATATTTTTTTTAGTAAACAAAAAACACTTTTCAGGTATCTTTAAAAATAATTTAACCGGAATGTCAGATGAGTCTTCAGGCTTTTTTTGAACAGAAGCAGTACGGTAAGGCAAAGAAAAAAGTTTAGCAAAACCAAAAGTACCTCCCAGTGTTTGAGACTGTATGATATCAAAATAAATATGATGTCTCTCATTAAATTGAAACCGTAACTCCCCTCCAAAAAGAAAATTCATATTTTGATCTAACCCTAACCCATCTGTAACACCTAAAATACCATTAAGTTGAACAGGGTATCCTGGATTTAAAACAAAATGACTTTGAATAAAAAAATCCATACCATTACTATTTTTAGTCATTTCATTCTCATTCCGTTCAATTCTAGAAACCAAACTAAATCCACCTCTTATAAAAAAACGAGGCATAATAAACGAATCAAACGCTAAGCCAAATTCATGACTATTTTTATCAGAAGAATCAAAATTGTTAACACGTAAAAATGATGAAAATGCATAATAAGCATCATAAGATAAAAGTGCGTTAACCTGGCTTTGAAACTCATAATTTTTTTTCTTTAACTTTTTATTTAAATCATACATTTGATAAACACGCTTTTCCATTATGACACCCATTTGATCTAATTTTTCAACACGATTATCAAGTTGATCAATGTAATGATCACGACTTTTAATCGATTCATCCGACTCAGACTGAAGCGCCATTAACTTATCTTCAGCATGCGTCTGCAATTGAGTTAGCAGTTCAGCTTTATGAGAAAGATCTCTTTCTAACTGAACAACCTTTGAAGCCACAAACTCTAAAGAACTGACTTTATCTGTTAAAGCCGCTTCTATACGATTAAACTCTGCTAACCTAGATTCAAGTTCTGCATTTTTTAATCGATAATTTGAATCCATTTGTTTAATTTTTTGACGATTCAAACTTAATTCAGCTTGTTGTTGAGCTAAAGACTGCTCTTTTTTTTGAAATTTTAATGACAGTTGCTTATCACGATCTTTGATTTTTTTTCGATCAAAATTTAATTTTTTTTCCTGATCATTAAGCATCGATTTTAATTTTCTAACTTCTTGCCGTTCCTGATCTAAATTGTTTTTTAAAAAATTCACTTTCTTCTTTTGACTTATTAACCCTTTTTTTTCTGATTTAATAAATTTTTTATCTTTATTAATATCATTCTCCAAGCGATTTAAATATTTTTTTTGATCAGACAAAATACTAGTCTGTTGTTTCATTTTCTGTTTTAACTGATTTAATGCTAATGCTTCATTTCTTAATTGTTCGTCTTTAATTTGAAGTCCTTTAGCTTTAGAATTAACTTCACCTAAACGAGCATTGAGTTTATCCTGCTTTTGGATAAAAGAAGACTCCGTATTCTTTAAATCATTTTGCTTTTGCTCAGTAAGTTTTTTTTGTTCAAGAACAAGCTCATATTCTTTATTTATTTCATCTTGTCTTTCATTTAAATGACGCTCAACATCTTGAAGTAATTGCTCTTTTTGTAACAAATCTTTCTGTGATTGATTTAAAGATTGCATTTTATCAGATAATAAATTTAACTGAGAGTTGACATTTTTTTCTTTATTACGCAATTCTAAATCAAGTTCATTCAATAACTTTTTTTTACGATTTAATTCGGCTTTTTCATATTGTGATGCTTGATTTTTTTTCAAACGATCAATTTCTGTTTGAAGATCCGAAATCTTATCCTTTAAAGTATTTTTTTCTTGCTCTAACAAATTAACACTATCTTCTAATTCATCAATTTGAATATTCAATTCTGAGCTTTTATCAAAATTTGATTTTTGTATTTCAGATGAATCAATCGATTGATCTAACATTGAATTATTATCCAAAGAAACAATATTTAAAGAATCAGACAAAATCATCTTTTGACCTGTCTTCAGCACAATAACCACTTCAAGATTATATTTGCCTTTAAAATTGGTAGGAATAATCCATTTAGATTTAAATAATAATTCATTAATTGGATTTAAAATAATTACTTTACCACTTTTAAACCTCATTTTAACCAAAGATAACGGCACTTTAGAAATGGCAGAAACTTTTATTTCACTACCCGCAACTGCTGGATTTGGCTTAATTGAAAACACAAAATCATCTGCATAAATTAACTCGCAAGGACATACTATTATTAAAAAAGCAGTAACATATAAAAGTTTTAAAAAATAATATTTCACAAAAAATCCTTAAATTATTTTATCAAGTAATAGAACTA
>CAXFGY010000016.1:0-18264 GCA_964002605.1 uncultured Candidatus Marinamargulisbacteria bacterium | reverse complement strand
GTCTTGATTTCATGTATTCCTTTTTGAAACGCATTATAATCTACTGTAATTTTTTTTTTATGAATTAAAAATAGAATCTCTGTTTCATTAATTTGTATAATCTGAAATGATTTTACCATATCAAATTCTCTAAATGTATCACTAAAATAGGCTCCGTGCACTTTTTCATTATTAGGCAAATTAAAATATTCAAACGACCTTCCTGCCAATTTATCTATTCTCATAAAATTACACCCACATAAACATTGATTGGTATTAGATGGTATATATAAATCCCCATTTTTATATTTGATAAATGGCATTGTAAAATTAAAATATCCTGTAACAATGACTTCTTGCATTTCTTTATTTGCATCATATTCTATATGACAAATATCTTCTGAAATATGATAGTGTTTCTCACTACACTGAAACATTGAAAACCCGCCATCACATACCTGTGCAAAATCAAAAACTGATGTTGAGAAAGTCTCTTCAATTGTTTTTCGCCAATTTGGTTGCAATACTTCTGTTGTTGTAAATACGGCTTTTAACGGTAATGTCTTGCCTATGGATGCAAGATAACTTGCTAATTTGTAAATGCCGGCTGTGTAACCATATAAAAATTGCAAATTCTTTTCCTCAATTGTTTTAATAACCTGATTCATGGATTGTTCAGAAACCCCTTGAAACATATCAAAAAATGTCCAATTATTTAATAATCGATACAACTGTCCTTTAATTTCTCCTAATTTTGTAATGGCCGATCCACGAAAAACTCCTATTGCATCGCCAAATTCCCACCCTCCAAGTAGCCATTGTCGATACGCATCCGCCCAGAGGTAGGAGTGGGAGTTTTTGCTTAAAATATATTTCATAGGGTTACCACTTGTCCCACTGCTTCTCATTACTCTCGGAATATACTTATTAGCTTTTGAAGAAATCAAATCATTGTAACGGTCTCTAATTATTTTTTTTGTAAGACATGGTACTTTTTGAAACGCTTCAAATGTTTCGATTGAAAATGAATAAGGATTAAAACCGCATTGGTCAAAAACTTCTTTATAATAAACGGTTGTTTCATAGGCATGAATGAATAAAGCCTTCATTTTTTCTATTTTTCTAGCTTGAACCTTTTGCCTACTTAGATGAAGCGTCTGCATCAATTCGTTAGTTAAATCATAGGCACTGGTTTTTCTAAAATAATCAATTAACTTATATTGCAATGTCTTTTTTTTCATTTTCTACCTTTAACGTTTTATGGTTCATTTCATTTTCAATTTGTTTAAACCGTTGATATGCCGGTACCATCATAAATATAATAAATAAATTATTGTATAATTCGCCTAAAAACATAGCCAATACATATGTTAAAATTAATCCAAATAAATAGGCTAAAATATATTTGTCTTCCGCTTTTTTAATTTTCTTTAATATTTTATATACTCTTCTTAATATATATAGCCAAACAATATAAAACAATGAAATACCAATAATGCCTAATTCCCCACTCATTCTTATAAGTCCATTATGAGGCGTTTTTTTGTACCCCCACTTATCATAACTTTCAATAAATATATCAAGATATCCGCCAAGACCAGTTCCAACCCAGAAATGATCTTTGAATAAATCAATACCCGCTTGAATTAATTGAAACCGCCTTAGGTTACGATATGTTATTATACTTTTATTTCCAAGTAATCCTCTATACAGGTTAAAAATAATCCCCAACGATTTTATTCGATTAAAAATTGGTGGAAATATTAGCAAACAGCTTAACAATGCTCCTAATTTTAAAAAAACACTCCCCATTCTTTTTCTATATCCTAGCCCCCAAAAAAAACACCCAATGAATAGTAATGTTACGGCATACCCTAAACGTGAAAAATGCAATAAAATTGACAATATTATTAATATAAAAGAACTATGTAGAATCATTTTTTTCAATTTAGACGTCACTTTTACTTCTTTTATAAAAAAGTAAATTGGACTTGCTAACACTATATAATAAACTGCCACCTGTCTACCTAGTCCTCTAAATGCATTTGCCCCTGATCCAATTGGCAACAGATGTAAAAAATATAATATCAGTCCTACTGTTGCAATCACTGCTGCAACCCAATAGTATGAAATATAAAATTTATATAGAACCTCTTTTCTAACATTAAATGGCGTGTGAAAAATGACAAATATTGTTGTCCATACGATGAATAAAACACCTCCTTTTATTGGATTTATACTCCAAAATAGTGATAGTCCTTGATAACCAACAAATATTAACATGAGGCACATTTCGTTATTTACTCTTAATGATCGCTTATGTTGTTTAATATAGTAAATTCCAATCATTCCCATTAAAATAAGAAAAATTTTTCCACCAAAGAATGGTGCATTCAATGGAATGTATTTATAAAATATAAATAGAAACAATAAAATAAATGGGAATTGTTTAAAAAAACTTAGTGATACAATCAATTAAATTTCCTTTTTATAAAATCAATAATTAATTGGATTTTGTTAATTATTGATCCTTTAAATATGGATTTAGTAAATGATAGATAATTAACTTTCTGATAGTTTTTTAACTCTTTTTTAACATTTTTATTATATTCAAAAATTGACATTTTTTCTGTCTTGGTATTAATTAACTCATTTAAATAACTAAATTTATATTCATTTGGGACCTCCACTTCGCTTACTTTTACTGGAAATCCATCTTTATTTTGTTTAATATACTGATGATTAAAAATAATTTTATTATTTATATATCTAATGGATACTATTGCTGAATACCGTGTTTTTTTATAGGCAATATCAAATAAAAAGTTTCCTAAAGAATAATAAATTCGGCCCCCGTTATAATCTTCATATCCTTGTAATGTATGTGAGTGATGCCCAATCACTAGATTAAACCCAAGATCTATTAAATATTTCCCATATTTTTGTTGCTCTAAACTTGGGAACTGAATAAATTCCTCACCCCAATGAATTAATGTGATTTTTATGTCACAATCTTTTATGTTGTTTAACTCATTTAATAATTGTGTTTCATTTGGTCTAAAAAAATATTCTTTAGGGGATTTACAAAACCAATCGTTTCTTAATGACCAACTAACTATCCCTAATCGAATGCCCTCTTTAACATAAATGCAGTGTCTATTTTCTGAATTCCCAACAATTGTCCGTTTTTTATGTTTTAAATAATTACACATTGTTTGATACGCATCTGCACCATGTTCTAATACATGGTTATTTGATATTGAATAAATATCAAATGTAGAAATAATTTTATCTACCCAATTCGGTTCAATAATAAATTGCTTTGCATAAATTCCTTTCTTGTTAGTTTTATTCGCGATAACACACTCCAGATTACCAATATAGACATCTTTGTGTACAAAATTACAATATTTAAATGGATCTATTCCATTTTGTATTTTGGTGCCAATCCCACATCCTACATCAAAAAAAGCATCTGAAAAATTAATGTCTCCTACAAAGTTAAACATCATTCAATTCTAGAATATATTGTTGCAATTAATTTTTTCTTCCCACTGTTGTGCCCATGTAATATTACTTACATTTCTATTTTTCTTTTTAACACCATATTTAATGGCATTTGATATAAACTCTTTAATACCATTTGTTTGATCCCCTTGGAATGTGCACACTCCATCAATTTTACTTTGTCTAAATAAAGTTAATAATTCATGATCTTTTGGGCAGATATTTAAAATAGGCGCATTATATCCTAAATACTCAAAAATTTTGGATGACATTTTTCCTTTAATTGACAGATCATTTGAACATACTGAATCTCCATGAATAAGAGACAATAAAATATCGGCTGATGATAATACTTTAATTAATTCACTTTTTTTAAAATACCCTAAATTTATCAACTTACACTTCAATAAATATTGATTAAAAATTATTTCTAAAGCTGAAAAATTTATTCCACAATACTGTATATCTAAATAGGATTGGGTCTCTGAATCTAATCGTTCAATTGCACGACATACACACTCAAACCCACTCCCCTGATAATACGTTCCAGAAAATAAAAGGGATATACGCTTGCTTTTAGGTACTTTATTTTGAATACTTATGTCTTTGTATTTCTTATATTCTTTACTTTCCCAAAAATTATATAGTACTGTTGATTTTTCTTTTTTAGTATTTAATAAATCTAGCAAACATGCATCACTAACGGTAAAAATGTGTGTCGCATGCTTATTAACTAACCCCTCAATAAATCTTGTAATCCATTTTGACAGTCCTTTTCTTTTGTATGATACATGATGTTTAAAAAGGTCTCTGTAATCTAAGATGTATGGAATATTAAATATTTTTTTAATTTGATAGGGAACTAAAAATGTAAAAAAAGGTGGTCCTGAGATAAAAACATATTTCACATCATGATTTTTACAAAATGCCTTAACCGCTTTAAGAAGCGGGAAATACCACCCAAATCCTGTATCAAAAATTAAATTTTCGGCAAGCCATTTTTTAATTTTTTTACTTTGCCCACTTTTTTTAGTATTAAACTTCTTACTATTTTTATTAACTTTTGAAAAAATAGATGGAACCATCCATTTCATTTGATGTTTTACATAGTGGATCTTTATTTTTTTTGGAATCTCATTGTTTAATTTTTGATCACAAATTGTTGGAGATACTTCTTTTGGATCTAAAGTAAATACATTAACTTGAAACCCCATATCGGTTAATGAGTGAACCATTTTATTTATTCTAGGTGTTGCAGCCACATTGATTGGTGCAAATGGACGGGAAATAAAAATAATCTCTTTTTTTTTCATTTTAATTGCTGATCAATTAACTTTATTATATGATCTGTTGCCTTCCCTGTACCAAACGGATTACCTTTAAATGAAAAAGAATCGATGGTGTTAAGTGCATTATGAAGGGACTCTTTATTTAACTGTGTAGGTGAGTCCATAACCAATCGATTGGCACCATTCTGAATCGTCTCTACCCATTCTGTAGTATCTCTAAGAGTAATACAGGGTTTTTTGACAAAAAATGCTTCTTTTTGGATGCCGCCACTATCTGTTAATACAAATTTTGTGTTAGTTAATAAAGAGAGCATATCTAAATATCCAATAGGGTCAATACATTGGATATTTTTGGGAAAGTGGATAGTAAATTCAGCTAATTTTTGTTGAGTACGCGGATGAATCGGAAATACAATGGGTAAATCAATTGTTCCTAATGTTGTCATAATATCAGTTAATACTGTTTTGTTGTCTGTGTTGGAGGGCCGATGGAGGGTAAGTAATGCAAATTCATTGGGTTTTAGATTCAGTTTGTTAGTTAATGAGGGGTGATGCTTGGTTTTAATAAGATTGCGGAAATGGTTTTGTGCATCGAGCATAATATCGCCATGAAAATGAACGTTTCGGGTTATTCCTTCATTTTTTAGATTTGTCACAGCGGTTTGTGTGGGGGCAGATAATATTGTTGAGATGTGATCAGTACAAATACGGTTAATTTCTTCTGGCATTTTTTTATCAAATGAACGTAGTCCTGCTTCAATATGTAATACTGAAATATGTAGTTTTGATGCAGCTAAAGCCCCTGCTAGTGTTGAATTAGTATCCCCAAAAACAATTACCAAGTCTGGATATTTATCTAAAATTACTTTCTCTAATTCTATTAGCATTTCACCTGTTTGTTTTCCATGGCTCCCACCGGAAATGGCTAAGTTTAAATCTGGTTTTCTAATATTCATTTGATCAAAAAAAATTTGCGACATATTTTTATCAAAATGTTGGCCAGTATGAATGACGATATGATTAAAATGTTGATCAAGTTGGGGGCATAGTGGTGCCAATTTAATAAACTGTGGTCGCGCACCGACAATGGTAATAATGGTTTTTTTAGGCATTAAATTAGTGTATCAAAGTGAGGGGCGTATTGCTAGAATAAAACTATTATGACACAGCTTTTGTTGAAGGCGATATGAGGCAGAAACTTGAAAACTGACCTCTCTTGAAATGTCTCTAAATCTATATTTTGATTTGAAAAAGCGATTTGATCAACATAAATTGATGCGCCTATCTGAGTTGCTTTTTAATCGTAATCGAAAGCCTATTATTTGCTTGGATGAAATTCAGTATACGCCTGAATTATTTTCAGTTTTGCGGTCTGAGATTGATTAGGGAGAAAGTGCTGGGTAGTTTTTTATATTGGGATCTGCATCGCCTGATTTATTGCGTCAGTCGTCAGAGTCATTGGCAGGACGTATTGCTTACATTGAATTATGTCCATTTTAGTACGCGATATTCCACAGTTTGGATTTTGTATTCCATCGCGTCAGATTGAGCGTTTTTGAACCCAAATAATGCAGTTAAGACTAATTTAAAATAAACTAACTACTTTTAGTTCAGTATAAAGACTCTGTCGCGAAATGCCTAATCTTTATAATTTTCATTTTCGTTATGTAGCTCCGCTACACCGCCTCAGGCAATAAATTGTAAATCTTAAACTTTTCGCGACATCGTAATTGATTGAATTTTTCTGTTTTGCGACTTTCCAAGTGTGTAAATAACCAAATATTGATCGCATATGTTTTATACACACTATTTGTGAATATTATCTTTTTTAGGTATCCTTATGTATTATGTTTGATGGTAAATCAATTTTAATTACAGGAGGCACGGGGTCTTTTGGGAAGGCCTTTGTTGCTTATGTTTTAGCAAATTATACCCCTAAAAAGATTATTGTTTATTCTCGGGATGAATTAAAACAATTTGAGATGCAACAAACATTCAATCATTCTTGTATGCGTTACTTTATTGGGGATGTTCGAGATGGAGAACGTTTAAACCGTGCTTGTGAAGACGTTGATTTTATTATTCATGCGGCTGCATTAAAACAAGTGCCTGCGGCTGAATACAATCCGTTTGAAGCGATTAAAACCAATGTGTTAGGTGCTGAAAATGTTATTCAGGCGGCATTAAGTAACACTGTTTCTAAAGTCGTTGCACTTTCTACAGATAAGGCGGCAGCACCGATAAATTTATATGGGGCAACGAAGTTATGTTCTGATAAGCTTTTTATTGCGGCAAATAATATTAAAGGTTTTAGAGATATGAGTTTTTCTGTGGTTCGTTATGGTAATGTGATTGGATCTAGAGGATCGGTGATTCCTTTTTTTCTATCCAAAAAAAATGAAGCTGTATTACCGATTACAGATGAACGAATGACACGGTTTAATATATCATTAGCCGATGGTATAAAATTAGTTATGTTTGCTATTGAACATAGTGTTGGTGGAGAGTTATATGTGCCTAAAATTCCGTCTTATCGAATCTTAGATGTTGCGAAGGCTATTGCGCCGCATGCTAAAAAAGAAATAATTGGGATTCGCCCTGGTGAAAAATTGCATGAAGAAATGATTACAGAGCATGATTCATTTAATACGATTGATATTGGTGATAAGTTTATATTAGCGGCTAATGAAGCACATAAGAATCAGTTAAAAGATATATATTCTAATGCGACAGATACTCCATTAGGGTTTAGTTATAATTCTAAAGACAATGATTATTTTTTAACCGTGGACGAGATTCGACAAGAAATAAGTCAACATGTCGATAAAGAATTCAACATTGAAGAAATTTCTTCCATACGGTAAATAAACTATGAATTATTTTGATTGGCGGGGCGAAAAAATACCTCACTTTGTATTAGGTGCTGCACAGTTGGGCATGAATTATGGTATTGCAAATAAAATAGGTCAACCGAATCAAGAAGAGGCTTTTTCTATTTTAGATGAAGCGGCAAAAAATGGCGTGACCATGATTGATACGGCCCAAGCCTATGGAAATTCAGAAAGTGTTATTGGGCAATGGATAAAAGCAAACAATAATAATTGTCCATTTAATATTATTAGTAAGTGGCATAGTGATGTAGATATTAATGATGAAGTTCAATTGAAGCTGTCAGTTAGGGCATCGGTACAAATCTTAGGTGGTCCCTTGTGGGGAATGATGATTCATGACGAGAAATGGCTGGATCAATTTGATATTATTGCACAAGTAGCAAAAGACTTAAAAAAAGAAGGTGTATTAAAATATTTAGGCGCATCTGTATATTCAGTGGAGGCTGCAAAAAAGGCCCTATTAATGGATGGTATTGATTTTATTCAAGTGCCCTGTAATATTTGGAGTCAAAATGTGATGCAAGATGGTGTCATTTCAATGACTAAGAAATTAAATAAGCTGTGTTTTGTTAGGAGTGTATTTTTACAGGGGTTGTTATTAATGGATGAAAGTGAGATTGAAATGAGATTACCACATGCGAAAAAAGCTGGTGTTGAATGGAATAGAATTTCAAAAGAGTTAGGTATATCAAAAGAAAAGTTATCTTTACAGTTTGGGTTATCATTAAACTGCCCTTTAGTGATTGGGGTCTATAGTTCAGAACAGCTATCTAAAAATATGGAGTTTTTAGAGACTTCACCGCTTGACGGTCATTTGATTAAGGAAATTAGAGTAAGGATGCAGCCATTATTAGATGAGAAAATAACATCTCCACAAACTTGGGGGGGGCATTTTTGATGCAGATTATTATCCAAGCTCGAATGGGGTCTAATCGATTGCCAGGAAAAATGTTAATGCCAATTATTAATAAAAAAGGGGCCTTAGAACTAATGATTGAAAGAGTATCTAAGGTGCAAATTGATCATCAACTAATTATTGCAACAACAGATTTGCAAGAGGATAATGCAATTGAAAAATTATGTGATAAATTGAATGTCAATTGCTTTCGAGGTGATTCTGATGACGTCTTATCTCGATTTTATAATGCATCAAAATATTTTGGAAAAACAGATATTATTGTACGATTAACTGGTGATTGTCCATTGCATGATCCCACGGTGATTGAAAAAGTGATTCATGTTTTTTTAGCAAAAAATGTTGACTATGCATCGAATACGGATCCGGAAACCTATCCCGATGGGTTAGACGTATCAGTAATTGGTTGGAATGCTTTAGAAAAGGCATTTTATGAGGCAAAAAAAATCTCAGAAAGAGAGCATGTTGTTCCATATATTATTAATCATCCAGAAATGTTTTCAAAAATTAATGTTGTTAATGAAGTAGATACATCGATTCATCGATGGACTTTAGATGAAATTGATGATTTTAAATTAATAAAGGCAATTTATAGTGGTTTGTATGACAAAGATAATATATTTAATATGGATGATATTTTAAGTTATTTAGAACAAAATAAAGATCTGATAAAATTGAATCAACATATTAAGAGAAATGAAGGGTATTATTTATCCTTAGAAAAAGAAAGCAATGACAAATCAACGATATAAAAATTCAATGGAATGGCTAAAGAAAGCGGAGCAAGTTATACCTCTGGGTGCACAGACATTTAGTAAAAGTAAGACACAATTTCCAATGGGTGAAGCTCCGTTTTTTGCGAGTCACGCAAAAGGTGCGATGATATATGATATTGATGGGAATGAATTTATTGATTTTAGTAGTGCATTGGGTGCGATTACGCTTGGATATAATGATACGGATGTAATGGATGCGGTTAAAATACAATTAGAAAAGGGAACGATATATTCATTATCATCAAAAATTGAATATGAAGTTGCAGATAGTTTATCACGCATTATTCCTTCAGCAGAAATGGTAAGATTTGGGAAAAATGGATCTGATGTAACATCAGCTGCGGTACGATTAGCACGAGCATATACAAATAAAGATATAATTGCGACATGTGGTTATCATGGTTGGCAAGATTGGTTTATTGGATCAACGTCCAAAGATTTAGGTGTTCCAAGTGCAGTTAAAGATTTAACGGTCTCATTTGAATACAATAATATTGACTCTTTGCAACAGATTTTCGAAAAGTTTTCGGGAAATGTGGCCGCTGTCATTATGGAACCTGTAAATAGCATAAAACCCCAAAATAATTTTTTAGTTCATGTACAAAAATTAGCAAAAGAACATGGTGCAGTATTTATTTTAGATGAAATGATTACAGGGTTTAGATTTGCAAATGGTGGAGCACAGGAGTTTTTTAATATTCAACCAGATTTGGCAACTTTTGGAAAAGGAATTGCCAACGGTTATCCATTAGCGGCATTAGTTGGTAAAAAAGAGATTATGAAACTTATGGAAGAGGTGTTTTTTTCATTTACTTTTGGGGGAGAAACATTGTCATTAGCTGCAGCTGATGCTGTATTAAAAAAGTTAGAGTCTTACCCAGTTATTGAATCAATGTGGAATATTGGAGAATATTTAGAAGAAGCACTTTCGAAAAAAATTCAAGAATATGAATTGGGGGCAATTTTTTCCCTGAAAGGGTATCCAGTATGGTCATTTTTTACATTTGAACAGAACTCTTATTTTGAGCCATGGGAATTAAAAACATTATACATGCAAGAAATGTGTAAAAAAGGCATTTTATGCTTAGGTGCACATAATATTTCATATTTACATAATAAAGATCATGTAGATCAATTATTAGATGTATATGAGCATTATTTTAAAATAGTAAAAGATTCTAAAGGGTCTGATATTAAAAAGATGTTAAATTGTGATGTTCTAAAACCCTTATTTAAGGTGAGATAATGAAAATATTAGTTACAGGTCATACAGGAATGCTTGGAAAAGAAATTGTTAACGTTCTTCTCAAGTTTAAGGGCATCGAACTCGTTGGTATTAGTCGGCATAGTATAGAGGGGGTGCCATATCAGCAAATTGAACATGACTTTTATAATTTAGATTTAATAAATAATTTTTTAAATAAAATAAAACCAGACGTAATTATTCATTGCGCAGGACTGGTTAATTTAAAATCTTGTGAAGAGAATCCGCATTTGGCAGATGCAATCCATGTAGAAACAACTCGAATATTATCATCATATCTTCCAGAAAAAACAAAATTTATTTATGTTTCAACGGATTCAGTATTTGATGGTAAAAAAGGTAATTATACTGAGTTGGATTTGCCAAAGCCACTCAATTATTATTCTAAAAGTAAACTTGAGGGTGAGAAAGGTGCCTTAAAATATAATCCAAATTCAGTTGTTCTTAGAACAAATATTTATGGGACTCACAGTCCATCAGGAAATTCTTTATTGGAATGGGCATTGAATGAATTAAAAGGAAAAAATGAAATAACAGGGTTTTCTGATGTCATATTTAATCCATTATCGACAAAACAATGTGCAAAGATTATTCATTATTTTATTAATCATCCATTTTTTGGAATTTTAAACTTAGGTATAAAAAAAGGTGTTAGCAAACATGATTTTTTATGTAAAGTAGGTGATATTTGGAACTTTGATCAATCATTAATTAAAAAAGGGTTAAGCTCTGATTTGGATTTAAAACCTGTGAGGCCGTTGAATACTACTTTAGAAGTTAGTAAACTATTTAGTATGTATAACAATGAATTATGCTTGACCTCAGGTTTGAAAGGATTAAAAAATGGCTACAATTAACATCGGAAATAGAGCCTTAACTCAATCAAGTTCGCCATATTTTATTGCAGATATTGGTGCGAACCATGATGGTGATTTGCAAAGAGCCTGTAAGTTAATTGAACTTGCAAAAGAGTCTGGTGCTCATGCTGCAAAGTTTCAAAACTTTAAAGCAGGTACAATTGTAAGCAAAGAGGGATTTGAAAATTTACAGGTATCTCACCAAAAAAATTGGAAAAAATCAGTATTTGAAGTATACGAAGATGCGAGTATTCCTGATGAGTGGACACATAAATTAAAAGAGAAGTGTGAAGAATATGAGATAGACTATTTTACAAGTCCGTATGATATTCAATCGGTTGATTTAGTCGATCCATTTGTCGATGTTTATAAAATTGGATCAGGCGATATTACTTGGATAGAAATATTGCATTATATTGGGCAAAAAGGGAAGCCAGTTTTGTTGGCAACTGGGGCCTCTACACTTGAAGATGTTGAACGAGCAATGAAGGTTTTAGAATCTGAAAATTCAAATATTGCGTTAATGCAATGCAATACAAATTATACAGGACTTGATAGTAATTTTAATTATGTAAACTTAAATGTATTAGATACGTTTAGAAGTAAATTTCCAAATGTAATCTTAGGTTTGTCAGATCATACACCTGGACATGCAACTGTTTTAGGGGCTATTGCGAAAGGTGCCGTATTTATTGAAAAGCATTTTACCGATAATAATGAACGTCAAGGCCCAGATCATTCATTTGCAATGAATCCTACTACATGGAGAGAAATGGTTGATCGATCAAATGAGTTGTGGAGAGCCTTAGGAGATGGCGTCAAGCGAGTTGAGGAAAATGAACTTGAAACAGTTTCGCTTCAAAGACGAGGCTTAAGGTATATCAGAGATATGCATCAAGGAGAAGAAGTTAAGGTATCAGATTTAATTGCTTTGCGACCAATAGAAAAAAATGGAATTGAACCTTATAATATTCATAAGGTAATTGGGAAAAAGATTCAATGTGATAAGAAAAGTGACCTTCCTACTAATTATTCAGATTTTGGAGATGAATGATGATAATGGGAAGTAAAGTTGGATTAAGAGCTGTTGAAAAAGAAGATTTAGATCAATTAAAAGAGTGGCGGAATAACCCTGAATTTAGAAAGAATTTTAGAGAAACAAAAGAATTAAGTAGTAAGAATCAAGAGATATGGTTTGAATCGTTACAAAAAACACAAACTGTTAATTTTATGTTTGTAATCGAACGATTAAGTGATAAAGAATTATTGGGAGCTGCCGGTTTATTATATACCAATTGGGCGATTCGATCAGCGGATGTTTCCTTTTACATTGGGTACGAAAAAAAATATATCGATGAGGAAGGGTATGCAGAAGATGCCGCAAATGTTTTATTTGATTATGGATTTAATGAGTTGAATTTAAATAAGGTTTGGATGGAATTATATGAATACGATCATAAAAAACTAGACTTTTTTAAAAATACATTTAAATTTAAAGAAGATGGAAAGTTAAGAGAAAATTGTTTTTATGAGGGGCGGTATTGGGACTCTTTTATTCTTTCGTTGTTAAAAAAGGAATTTAATGAAAGTTAAAGCCACATTGCATGGTTCTCTAAAAGTTGTTTTAACAGCGATTGTTAATGGACGTGTTGCTAAATCGATTGAAGGAAAGCAAGTTGAGGAAATAGTTTGATTAGTAATAAAGGTACTTTAGATGTATCTGTTGTGGTTTGTACATTAAATGAAGAGAAAAACATTAAAGATTGTATTGAATCAGTAAAAAAAATAAGCCTAAAGAGATAATCGTTGTAGATGCAAATTCATCAGATAATACAGCTAGTATCGTTAAAAACTGTGGTGCAAAATTAATTATTTCAGATATAAAAGGTTTAGCTCATCAACGACAATGTGGAATTGATCATGCTTCGGGAAAATTTATTGCACTTGTCGATGCAGATGATCGGTTAGAAAATAGTACATTGGGGCATTTAATTAATGAAATGGAAATATATGAATTTGATGCAATATTAGCCCGAGTATATTCCTTATAAAACAAGTCATATTGGCAAAGAGCACATGACTCATTAACTCACTTTACATCTTATTCAAAAAAACCCATAGAAACAAATATGATTGGTAGGCCAGCTATATATCGAAAAAAAGCCATTCAGTATTGTGGTTTTGATTCTTTTTTTAATGGGGTGGGAAATGAAGATGCTGATATATCTAGGCGAATGGAGATAGCCGGGTTTCGTCAAGGTATTGGAACAGGGGTTGCATATCGAAACCATTCAGATGCCTTTTTTGAGGTATTTTTAAAGTTTAGAAAGTATGGAAGAGGAGATGCTCATTTTATATATAAGTATCCAGATAAGCGATTCGAAATGGTATTTCATACACTTATTCGATACCCAATCATTCGTGGAGGAAAAGTTATTCTTAGAGCAAAGCCTCAATACTTTCCTTATTTCTTAATATGTGGATGGGTACGTTTTTTTTATTTATTTATTACTTATATTAAATTACTAGTTAAACAGCCAAGGGTAGGAGATATTCAAGACAATTATTATAAGACAGTTTAGTATTGAAAAAAATGAATTAGGAGTCAAAAATGAATGAATTATTATTGCCAAAAGATTTGAAAGAAAAATATGAAAAGGGAGATAATATAAAGAAGTATCTTCGAAAAAAATATGCACTTATTGAGAATACAGAAGAAATTATTGAGATAGTTTATGACCTGCAAGCAGATAGCTATATAAGAAGATTAGAAAAGGAAGAAATAGCAAAAAGAGGAGAGCTATATACTAAGCTTATTGCAGATAAGATTTCTGAATTATGTTCAGCCTCATCTATACTTGAGGCAGGGGTTGGGGATGGAACAAAGCTAAAGGGAGTTCTAGGAAATTTAGATAAGTCAGTAGCTGGGCATGGATTTGACCTATGTTGGTCTAGAGTTTTCTCTGCACAGAATTATATAGTAAAAGATAGAGATAACCATGTTCAATTATGTATGGGGAGTTTATTAAATCTTCCGTACTTAGATAACTCAGTAGATGTTGTATATACATCACATTCTATAGAATCAAATGGAGGGAATGAAAAAAAAATAATTCAGGAGCTTTATAGGGTTGCAAAAAAACATTTAAGCGATCCATTTATGCTATTAAAGATATTAAAAAAGGTGAGAAATTAACTGAAAATAATATTCGCATTATTCGACCTGGTAATGGGTTAGCGCCAAAATATTATGAACAAATCATCAATCGAGTTGCAAGTTCAGGTATTGCAAGTGGGACAGCAATGAATTGGGATTATTTTAGCTGAAATGGCACAGCCAATTATTATTTGTGAATCTAAGGTATGGGATAAACATTGTGTAAACAATTTAAAAGAATCACTTAACCGACCTGTTGTACATATTACAGATAATTTTAAATTTAAATTGGATGAAATTAGGAGAATTAATCCAGAATATATTTTTTTTCCACATTGGTCATACATAATACCAAAGGAAATCTTTTCAAATTACCAGTGTATTGTGTTCCACATGACGGATCTACCCTATGGCAGAGGCGGTAGTCCGTTACAAAATTTGATTTTAGCAGGCAAGAAGAAAACCAAAATTTCGGCCATTGATGTTGTGGAGGAAATTGATGCCGGAGATATTTTTTTAAAAAAAGACTTAATCTTAAGTGCTCATGCGCAAGATATTTTTAATAAGGCCAATAAAATTATTCAGGAAATGATTATTGAAATTGTGACACATAGTCCCACGCCGATACCACAAGATGGTACACCAACCTATTTTAAACGGCGACAGCCAAATGAGAGTAACATATCACAATTAGATAATTTAGATCTACTATATGATTATATTCGCATGTTGGACGCGGAGGGGTATCCGTTGGCATATATGGAGTCTGATTCACTTAAATTTGAATTTCAAAATGTAAGCAAAATAGATAACGCATTAACCGCAAGTGTAAGGATAACTAAAAAATGAAGAAAAATAATAATGTATTAATAATAGCCGCCCACCCCGATGACGAAATTTTAGGTTGCGGTGGAGCCATGGTAAAACATATCGAAAATGGCGATGATGTTCATGTATTAATTTTGGCTGAAGGGATGACCAGCCGAGACACAAGTCGTAATCGAGAAGGGCGCTCGTCAGATTTAACTACCCTGGCAGATACAGCCAAAAAAGCCAATGACATTATCGGTGTAACATCACTGTATTTGCATGATTTTCCCGATAACCGTATGGACTCTGTAGATCTCTTGGATGTGGTAAAGGTGGTGGAAGGATTTATCGAAAAATACCAGCCATCCATTGTATATACGCATCATAGAGGTGATGTGAATATTGATCATACCGTAATTCATGATGCTGTTATTGCAGCAATTCGTCCACAACCCGGACATTGTGTTAAAACCGTATTATTTTTTGAAACGGCTTCCAGTATTGAATGGCGGCCAGCACAATCACTAAGTGCATTTAGCCCAAATTGGTTTGTTGATATTACAGTGGATCCGTTGCAGAAAAAATTACAAGCACTGGAGGCTTACACAACAGAAATGAGAGACTTTCCTTATCCACGATTCGTGAAAGCACTCGATTATTTAGCTAAATGGCGTGGTGCAAGTATCGGTTGTGAAGCAGCTGAGGGGTTTATGCTAGGGCGACAAATTATTTAATTTGAATTATAATTACAGGTGTGACACAAAAAATAAAGTTAGAAGATGTAGTAGCTGACCGATCTGTATTTATTGCACTTACCGCCTGTGAATCTTTGTGGGATCTAAAGCATCCATCGATGATTTTTTTAAATGAGGGAGTTCAACGATATTCACGCCAAAATATTTGGAAAAAGTACTCAGTTCAGCTATTGCATAGCCCATTACAAGATTCATATACCTTTAAAAAAGCAAATAGCACTATCAAGAAAGCTGTACCTGTATTTACAAGGTTACTGGGTATGCAATTAAACAGCATCCATCAAAGACGCTATTCTCAAGCCTATTGGGATGTGCTTTTAGGGTCTTGGGCTGTTCATTATATTACTATAATATACGATCGATACGTATCCATTAAACACATTATAAAAACGTATAATAATTGGGAAACTATTTTACTTGCATATAATAGTTTTAGCACGCCAGATAATTTTAAATCATTTCTTGATGATGTCGTCAATTCAGATGTGTATAATCATCAACTGTATACCCAAATTGTTGAGTATTTGGGGTATGGTTTTGAAAAGAAGTCAGTAGACGTTGAGTTTAAAAAAGCTAAAAATCCACAGTCATTACATTGGGCAGGTAAAATAAAACAAATGGTTTGGAATTGTATCACGTTTATCTTAAATAAAAGTGCTAAATGGTTTTCTAGTCGAGTTTTATTTATGGATGCATATATTCCAGACAAATTGTTGTTATCTCTTTTTATCAAAAGTAGAGGTAGGTGTATTCCTATTAAATATCAAGGTAGTTTGCGTATAGACAGTCAAGTAGATTCAGATATGAGGGAAAAATTACGTTATTTTGGTGAATCAGTATCTGATCCATTTATAACATTACTCATCCATTTATTACCTATAAATATGCCAAAAGCGTTTTTGGAGGATTTTCAATACTATGAACATAAGGTCAAAATTGAGTTTCCTCAACATCCACAATGTATTGTTACATCTCTGGGTTTATATACTAATGAATATAGTCGGTTTTGGCTTGCCCAAATGAAAGAACGCCATATCCCTATTAATGGAGTGCAGCATGGGGGTGTCTATGGATGTGCTGAATATCAATGGTCAGAATATATAGAGGCTCATAATTGCATATCGTTTTATACTTGGGGATGGAAAAATACAGTATTTACCGAATATTCACACAAAATACACCCTTTTTTTATGATGAAGCATGCAAAAAAAAAGAATGTTAGGAGCAATCCATCTGGCAAGATTTTATTGGGCACAACAGTGAGCTTCAGATACCTATATCGACTAAATAATGTCAATTACTTTGATATGCCACGTTATTTTGATTGGCAGTTTCAATTTATTGAGGCACTTTCCAAATCTGCACAAAGCCAATTAGTGGTTCGATTATATCAATTGGATAAAGGATGGGGTATTAAACAAAAGTATAATGATCGTTCCCCCAATATTGCATTGGAGCATATGTTGGATATTCCATTTTTTGATAGCCTTTCTCAATCCAAGCTTTATATTGCTGATCATTGTTCAACCACATTTTTAGAAGCACTCGTCTATAATATTCCCACACTATTATTCTGGAATCCTAATGTTGAAACGATGCGTGATGCTGCGAAACCCTATTTTGATGAGTTAGTTGATGCAGGTATTCTTCACTATTCACCAGAATCAGCAGCCAAAACAGTCAACCGTATACAAAACTCTGTTGCTGAATGGTGGTCTGATAGTAAGCGACAAAACGCCGTTAACCATTTTTGTCATCAATTTGCTCGGCAGTCAGACGACCCTATAAATGATCTTATGAATGCATTTGTGAATACAGAAAAATAGTGCCTACCCCATCATTAAAAAAACGCTATACAACACGCTTAATGGGTCAGTTCATTGTTTTGGGGTTTGGGTTAATCACAGCAGGCATTGTGCCACGTGCTTTGGGGCCACATCACTATGGCAACTTTCATTTTTTAACTGATTTTTTTGGCAAGATTAAAGGGTTTTTAGATATGGGAAGTTCAACCTGCTTTTTTTCGATGTTATCTAAGCGTCCAAAAGAACAGATGTTGATTT
>CAXFGY010000015.1:0-18408 GCA_964002605.1 uncultured Candidatus Marinamargulisbacteria bacterium | reverse complement strand
GTGTGATTGATTTTAATCCAACAGATCGTATTTTTAACGTTTTGCCAATGTTTCATTCATTTGGATTAACGGCAGGGACTTTATTGCCATTATTTTCAGGGATTTATACATTTCATTATCCCTCTCCGTTACATTATCAGATTGTACCTGAAATGGTATATACTACAAACGCAACGATTTTATTTGGGACCAATAGTTTTTTAGCGGGCTATGCTAAGTACGCAGATCCGTATGATTTTTATAGTTTAAGGTATGTTTTTGCAGGGGCAGAAAAATTATATGATTCTATTCGCCAGCAGTGGCTTGATAAATTTGGAATTCGGATTTTAGAAGGATATGGTGCAACAGAAACCTCTCCTGTATTAACAATGAATACGCCAATGTTTAATAAGAAAGGAACAGTTGGAAAGTTATTGCCTGGCATTGAGTATAAGATAAAGAAAATTAAAGGAATTGCAGAAGGAGGGGAGTTACATGTTAGGGGGCCAAATGTGTTTTTAGGGTATTACAAAGCAGATCAGCCTAAAAAAATGCAGTTTTGTGAAGACCATTCGTACAATACAGGGGATATTATCAGCATGGACGAGGATGGATTTGTAACGATACAAGGACGATCCAAACGGTTTGCAAAAGTCGCTGGAGAGATGGTGTCTTTAACTCAAATCGAGTCGTACTTAGTTCAAAAGTGGCCCGCTTATAAACATGCAGTGGTCACCACACCAGATGAATCAAAAGGGGAGAAATTGATTTTATTTACAGAGCATAAAATGCAGAAGAGAGAATTAAGGACGTATTTAAAGTCAGTGGGGTTAACAGAGATTCAATGTCCAAAGCAGATAGAAGTCATTCATACGATTCCGTTATTGGGTTCTGGAAAAGTAGATTATATCGCGTTAGAGTCTCAGGCTAAGCAAAGTCATACGTGATGGAGTAAATCCACAAAGTAAAATTAGACAGTTAGTATTTTAATCGATTATAATAATGTCATGCCAAGACCCTTAAGAGTAGAATATCCTGGAGCCTGGTACTATGTGGTGCAGTGGGGAGATTCCCAGGTTAAACCCTTCAAAACAGATGCTCAAAAAGAGTTATGGTTAACGGTCGTACAAGAGGCCAGTGCGTTATATGGGCTTGAAATTCATGCGTATTGTCTTTTTAATTCTCATTATCATTTATTAATTCATACGCCTAAGCAACCATTAAGTCCAGGCATGCGTCATATTAATAGTGTGTATACACAACGGTATCAATTACAAACCCAAAAAACAGGGTCTTTATTTAAGAACCGCTATAAATCAGTATTATTAGACGAAACAGCAGGTTATGTTCAACGAATGGGACGGTTTATTCATCGATTACCATTATTATATCGCTTTAAGGAGCCTTTGTTTAAATTTTCCTATTCAAGTTACCCTGCTTATATTCAAGAGCATCCCAAACCAGAGGAATTAAGAGTCAGTTATTTGTTAAGCTATCATGCAGGTACCCATAAGTTAAAGTCTTTTTATGACTATACCGAGTCTGCTGAAGATAATGAGTTAAGTCGATTTTATAAAAAGAAAAAATGGGCGCCACACTTAGGTAATCCTCATCCAACGACACGTCGTTTCCAGCGTGATGAAGCAGAAGTGATGCAAACAATTATTAAGAGTACTGCAGCTATTTTTAAAGAAAGAGAGCCAGATATTATTGAGAGCCGTCGCGGACGAGGTAACCAGCAATTAGGAAGAACGGTTGCAATGTATTTATGTCGTCATGTGGGCCATATTGAGATTAAGCAGATTGCCAAAGTATTTAATGTTTCCCATTTTTCAGCAGTCACAGTGCGACTTAAGCGGTTTGAGTCTGTGTTGTCAGGGAATGAGGCCCTTCAGCATAAGCTTAAAATGCTTAAAAAAACCGTGGGCCAATTTCAGGTATGAAGATTAATTTTCAAAGTTTAAAATAAACTATTATGATAGATTTTTTTTGTAAATTATCGCTTGCAAGATGCTGGCAAAGTGTGAGATTATAGTGGAATGATAGATCCAGTTAATAAAGAAACATCGGTTTTTTTAAGATGGTTAGAAAGTAAAAGTCCGACAATCGAACAAGCAAAAATAGCAAACAAAGCAGTAGAAGAACTAGCAGATGTATTATCCCCTCAACAAACCGTTTCTCAGCAGGTACCCCACCCGGCAGCTGCCCATAAACAACTGTCAGAACCACCACTACCAAAACCAGAAGAAAAAAAAGCAACAGCAGCACTAAAAGCAGCACAAAAAGCAGCAGCACTAAAAGCAGCAAAAGAAGAAGCAGCATATAAAGAAACAGAAAAAACAAGTGATTCATCCGTTACTCGATTGTTAAGCACCTTTAATAAATATGGAAATCATGGCGCAGAAGCAGGACAATTTATTGGCAAGTATGCTTCTTATGCTGCTACGATTGGTGCAGTAGCCTTTTTCTTCGCAAACCCAATAAGCACGAGCGCGATTTTATTTGGTGGAGGAGTCTTTATAATAACTCGCCCGATGTTGCCAGTTATTCTAGGTACAGTAGGCTATGCATCAGTAGGAAGTTGCGGAGTGATCAAGGAGTTTTGCGTTGGAGTTTCTGATCGTATATCTAAGGTTCCAAATATAGTCAACAAAAATTAAAAGTCATATTCAAGCGTAATTTTCTTGAAGGTGAGGCAGTGGAAAGTAGTTCTTCAGGCGATAAATTGCAAATCTTATGCCTTTGGTGACGTCATAATCAATCGATTTCTTCTGTTTTACGACAGTTTCATTTTGATGGGTTATTTTAAGAACCATCTCTATTTTGGGGAATTAAAATGAGCAAGTGTGGTTTGTAATTTATGGATTAATAAATTAATATCAGCAAGCGTAATGTGCAGTGTTTGCCAACAGTTGCAGTGAGTAAAGTAAAGCTTACATACAATATCAGTCTCTGGACGCTTAGTATAGGCAGCCACAGCCATAACATATAAGCAGAGTTGGTGGGAGTATTTAATGACATATTTATTAATTTCTTTTATTTTGACTTGGTCAGTTTTAATATCAACTATTGTGATAGCGTCATCTGTAATAGCCAGTAAGTCAATACGACCAGAGATGTGATAGTTAGGATTGATGTGGATTGTGAAGGGCCACTCAGTAAGCGTGGATGGGTCATAGTAAGCAGTCAGCGCAGCCAGTGTTTGCTGAATATGGCGAAACGTTTCTTTTGAGTGATTGGGTAACCAATGATTAAGTGCTGTGTTAATAGCCTCCGTCTGAGTACAGCGGTGACGAATCCAATAAGCTGCAGCTTGATGGTGGATGAGCCCTCTCCGGATTGCTGTCATTTCGAAATGATCAATCGACTCTTTGCCTTGTGATTGCATCAACTGGTGAAGCGATCGATTTTTATAATGTTGGGGTGACGTGAGTAATAGTTCAATGTCTGCAACTGAAAATGATAACGGAGGAAGTAAGAGCGATCCATTGTCATCAATGACTGGGGAAATAGGCGGTTGAATAAACTCGGCTTGATTATCCGAAGATGTTTGGGGTGTAGTGGGGGTAGTTGATGAGCCAGTTGATGCGGTATAAGACAATGGGTTTAACGGATTATAGTGATAAGTTGGATAATGAATATGATTTAGACATAATGAATCGGGGGTAATCGTTGAATAGTGGTTTAAAAAATCATAAAAAGAGCGGTGAGTCGTAGTGGAGCTGGTTTTAGGGGTAATGCCAGATAGAAATAGCGACTTTATAGCCCGGGTACAAGCAACATAAAAAAGCCGTTTTTCCTCGGCAATAATATCAGGCGTTAGTTGGTTAATTAAACTTGTTTTTAAGTCATTTGTTTCTGATTCTGTATTTGGCAATGAAAGCCCAATTCCATATGAAGAAACAATCAGAGGATCAGACTTCCCAAAATTAAACGGACTATGACAACTCATAATTCCAACCGCTTGAAATTCTAGCCCTTTACTTTGATGAATCGTCATGAGGTTAACCCCTTTATGATCCATAGTCATGTCGGTATAATGGCTTGTTTGATAAGGGAGTTGTGATAATTGTTGCCAAATCATGACACGCGTTCGATTCATTGATTCTAATTGATAAATATGATCAATGAGTGGTCCAAGCTCATCTTTTGAGTAGCAGTTGGTTGCGATGATGATCTCAGTAAGTAAGGAATGGAGAGGCTTGTAATGGCTCGCAGAGATCCAGTCTAGTAGGCGCTGAATGTTTGTTAAAATTCTGTGATGATCTTGTTCTAAAATTTGAGACCATAATTCAGGATAATGGTGAGTATTAATTTGAGTCATCGTCGTGAAGAGACACGGTCCAGATTGGGATAATAGATAAAGATCGTCATAGGTGAGCGTCATAAAAGGAGACAATAGCGTGCCTGCGAGGGGGATTGGATCTTGGGGGTTCAGCAATGTTTGTGCTAAGGTCATTAGGTCGACACATGCCTGACGCTGAAAATAATCAGATTCACCATGAAATTGAATCGGAATTTGCTGCGCTTTTAAGCGTTCAGAAAGGCGACTCAATGGGAGTCGTTTGCGACATAAAATCGCCATATCATTCCACTGTATTCCAGATTCATGCATTTTAATTAGCCACTGACAAAGTTGATCACATTCATCATTTAAGGAGGCGTTAACCGGTAAGAATGAAAAAGAAACAGCACCAGACTCCGTGTAATGAGGGATTAAAGGGGTATAGGGAATTGGGGTGTGATCATCCGTTAGTAATTGTGAAAATAGATCGTTAATAAATTGAATAATGGGTGGCGTTGAACGAAAGTTATCTGCAAGGTGAATAATAGTGGTTTCATGGTCTGGATGGTCTGTTGTAAGTAACGATTGGAATAGTTGGGGTTCTGCACCTCGAAAACGATAAATTGATTGTTTGATGTCACCAACGATACAGAGTTTCTGAGCAGAAAAAGGGTTAAATGGATCACAAAGCCGTTGAATTAACTGCCATTGAGACGAATTCGTATCTTGAAATTCATCTACAAAAATATAGCGGTATTGGTTTTGCAAGGCACGAAGTGCATCGTGATGAGTCAATAGTTCAAGGGTAGTATCAATTAAGTCAGGGTAGTCAAGTGCTGAGTCTCGACTTTTATTGGATGTATAGGTGTTTAGGACGTCAGTATGAAGCTTTAATAAGGCCTCCGTGTCGGTAATGGCTTTCTCAGTCAGGTGATGAGTGGTATTGGTGTGAGACTGACACAGTTCACGTGCAGCTGCGTAGGCCATGGTTTGATTTTTAGAAGAGTGGCGCTGAAGAGATAATGCGTTGAGGAACCGTTTGATTTGAGCCTTAGAATAAGTGTAAAGAAGTGTTTCGTAATGAGAATCGGCATGATGCGCAAGCTGTCGAAGTGTTATTTCAATTGCATCCTCGTAACGTAAGGTGGATTCCTCTGCAGAAATCACTCTAAAGTGAGGATCAATATCGGCAAGTAGGGGCATTTGACGTAAGGTGGTAGCACAAAAGCTATCAATTGTTGAAAACGAGAGTCGATGCAATTTACTGAGTAATTGTTGATGACGTGTGGGATTGAGCTGATGAGTGTTATTTTTTAAGCGATCTTGGATACGCTGTTTAAGTTCAAGAGCGGCTAATTTAGTGAATGTAATAATTAAAATAGCGGTTGGGTCTAGATCAGGGTAGGTGGCAAGAAGTTTTAAGAAGCGTTCAATTATAATCGTTGTTTTACCAGATCCGGCACCCGCTTCAATTAAAATATTGCGATCAATCGCTAATGCCAGATGTTGAGAGTGTGTTAATTGTATCATTTAAGAGTATCATAACGGATAATACTGGTGTCACGAAATAGGAATTTTCGATAGTTTTAAAGAATGCTTAAATAATAGGTGGGATCACTGTAGTAAAAATGAGCAAAGGGTTATTATATTAGTTGTTTTTTTATCAAAAAGGGCGTCAATAGTTCTTTTAGTTATTTCGGTGCTTTTTTATCATCGTATTGATTAAAGGGATTTAACAATAAAGCTATATCTGATGGGTTCCAAGTTAGCATTTTGATTGGATCTATTGGAGTTAATATGATAGTAAATAATATTAAATAGGTAAAATAAAAGAAATAATTGAAAATTTTTTTAAAATTATCGATACCTTTAAAGGTGCAAAAAATAATAACATAATATTAAAGAAGGAGAATTCAATGCATGTCTATTAATCAAAACCCAGGGGGAAAGTCACTAAGTGCACCAGAAATAACGCCAGAACGACATCAAACAACTGAAGCGCAACAAAAAGTAGTATTAGAAGAATCAGCAGGACGAGTAGTCGAAAAAATAAACACAATATCAGACTCAGACTCAGACTCAGACTCAGGAGAAGAACTATTCACAAAAGGAGCAAAAGTTGGGCTTGAAGAAGAAGAAAAAGAGCAAAAAATTTCCAATCAATTAGACCAATTACTAGGGCAACTCCAGGAATTAATTATAAAAAGCGACAATGATAGTCAAACAATAAAGCAATTAAATGAACAAATAAAACAATTAAGGGAAGAAATAAAACAATTAAGGGAAGAAAACAAACGTTTAAAAACAGTTGCTTCTGAACCTGAAAGGCCAGTAGATTTATTTCCACAACCCTCGATTGAGCGAAATAAAGGAAATGGTAAGAGTGGAATGGGGGGGGCTAATAGCCCATGTCGTGGTTAACTTGATTCTTGTAAGTTTTTCTATTCGGAGTTTGTTTATCAAACATATCAGGGAAACAAGGTAGATAGAAATATCGTTATTCTTTTTAGTTAAACGACTACTTCTAATAAAGATATACCTGAGTATCCATCGTCACAATTATGTAATTCCTCGTTTAGTGGGATTGTCGCGAAATAGCCTGTCTTTCAAAACTGGCTATTTTTGTAGGGTCTTCGAATGATTTATGAGTATTGATATTGTTGCTCACGGCCATTTTAAGACCCTGTTTTTTTTTTGCCGTTTTCTTTAGTTTCTGAAGAAGGTAGTTTTGCGACAGCCTCTGTATAACTTTTAGTTAGTGACTTTCTTTAACGTTTTATTCCATTCTGTTCTACCTATAAAATAAGAATTTCCTTGTTCTTGCAAAGAAGCGCTAATCGTATTATCTCCAGATTGAGTAAACGATAGCTGCAAAGAAGATTCAACTCCAAAGAAACAATCTTCAAGTAATACTACATATGCACTATTGGTTTTAGTTCCAAATCAAATACGGTTTTTTTATTTAGCAAATCTAAAACTTCAAGAAATGATAGAAGAAATGGATAGGTTAAAAGAATTTGTAAACGCAAGTATTAATTCACATAAGACTTAAATTTAAATAAAAATTCATGAGATTATAAAATAAGAGTAACCAGTCAGAATAGTTAATTATAGCAAATATGTTTCATCATATCTTCAAACGCATGTTGCACCAGAGAGGTGTTTTCTTTAATAGTCTTTTCTTTTAAGAAAAATAGACCCTCTAAATAGATAATGTCATCAAAGCCATTAGATTGAGATTCATTGTTATTAGACATTGTTATTACTCCTTTTTTCTTTATGATGATGAATACTTTAATTGTTTTACCCACCATTTATTGATATTAAACATGGGCGTGTCATAAAACACTCAATTTGGCTCTGTTGCGAAATGCCTAATCTTCACAATTTTCACCTTCGTTATGGTGCGCTTCACCACTTCCTCAGGCGATAAATTGCAAATCTTATGCCTTGGACGGCATCGCAATCAGTCGATTTTTCTGTTTTGTGACAGTCCTAATTTGGCTCTGTTGCGATAGAGTGAATAATAGAACAGTGTTTGAATAAGCAAATGGTTATGTTGATGTAAATCGTTCTGAAAAACGACAGATCCGATGGTAGTCACAGTAACGACATACATGTTGTTGGCGTTTAGTTGATGTTAAGTGGGAATTAGGATAAAAGGTATAAGAAAATTCAGTGCGATCAATGAGACGTTTGAGCTGTAAAAGATAGGATTCAATTTTTGTAAAAAATAAATCATCCCAAGTATAAGGTCGCTTACGGCCTAAGTTGAATACTTCTTTTTTAGCGCTAGGATCGCAGCAAATAACAGTGTGTTTTATTGTGTTTTGATCCCGAATTTGAAAAAGCATTCCACCAGCAATATGGTGATGAGTAAACTTTTTAGCTGCTGCGAGTAAATAAATAGGAAGTTGGATGTGACGTAACTGTTCAACATCTTTAGCATTAGGTAAGACTTTACCTGTTTTGTAGTCCAAGACGGTCATCCAGCTTTCATGAGGAGTGCCTAATAATAAGTCAATCGCTCCTTTAATAGTCAATGAGGTGTGGTCATTAGTAAGAGATAATAAAAAAGGAGCTTCAAAGTCATAAGGCGCTTGCGGTAAAGGGTGTGATTGAATATAATTCCAAAGTAATTCAATTAAACCATTTTTATATTCATTTCCAAATAAAAGTGTTTTTTTTATTTTCCAAAAAAAAGTAGGTTTTACAAAAGATTCAAAAACAGAATGGGCAGTAAGCATGAAGTGGTCTTTCGTGAAAAGGGAAGGATTCTGGTGAGTAGAAGTAAAAAATAGTTGTAGAAATTGATGAATAAGTTGTCCCCAAGTCGTCGCATTGACTGAGTCGTCTTGCGGTTTGTATGAAGGTAATTTTAAAACACGTTTAATAAAAAAATGGTGGGGGCAGCTTTGGTAGTCTTGTAATGATGTCGCTGAGAACTCAACTTGAGCAAACTGTTTTTGAAAAAATGCGTTGAGTGATGGAGTTTGTAAAGTAGAAGCGGTCAGTCTTTCGTTGTGGGGACTGGAGGCAAGAGGTGGAGTAGTGTTCGGTAAAGGGACTTGATTCCAGTCAAGAAACCAGGGAGAAAGTAGTTGTTGGCCGAATTGATCTGATGTTGGATGGATAAAAGAGCAACGATTAAGTGATCGGAGTTGTAAAAAAGCAGTTAAATAAGTCGTTTCAATATGAGCAGCATGTTGCTTAATATGGTAAAAACGGTGAAGATGTTGGGGTAAGATATGGAGTTTGTTTAAGGAGCTATTCCAATGTGATGCCGCAGCACTAATAACAAAAGTATGTGTATGAGTCAGAGCCACCCAGTCACCACTAAAATAAACCGTAATCCCATCAATATCTTTATCTTGTTCTGTGACGCTACGGTAAGTAGCAAACTGAGAAAATCGTTGCCAAAAAAGGGTTAAATCCCACGAATTTGTTAAGTTATAGTGGTAATTTATAAATACATATAAAGAGTCCCAGAAATAGTAATAGTGGGAATTTAAGATGTTTTTTTCAGAGGAAGATAAATAAAATGTTTTTTCAATTGTTTTAAACAATGAAATTAGTGTGTCTGCAGAATTAATTTTTGAGGAAGACTGTTGTAGAGTTTGGAGTTGTTTATATTGAGCTAAAAATTCAGACAGCGCACTTATATGAATCGTTTGAGTGTCATTGTTAGTTTGATTGCTATGGGTTAGGAAGTGATAATAGTCAGTGACTTCGTTAATCCATTTTTCAGGAGGTAAGTAGGGGTCAATTTCGGCATTAAGCCATTGTAATAAGGCGGTATTGAGCGGAGACGGTGAGCAACTACTTTTAGGCGTTGAATGAATAGCAATGGTATTAATCAGCGGTGCCATAAAGAGAGTGAGTAGTGTGTCCGGGCTTAGCGGATAGATCAGGAGCTGAATAATCGCAGTAATACTTTGAAAAAGAGGGGTTTCAGATAAACCGCACTTTTGAGTCATTTTCAACGTAAGTTCAGAACGAGAGGCGATTTGAATAAGCTGCTGCTTATAATTGGGGGTATTAGGAATAACAATTGCAAATCCACTAAGAGAGTGATTAATATATTGATCTTGGATTAATTTAATTTGACTCAATATCCATTCACAAGCGTGTTGAACTGATGAGGCCATATAAAGTGTGGGAGATGAATTGACTAAATGAGTTGAACTTAATTTTTGGGGTTGATAAGGGATATGAATAAATGAGGGGGTTAATGTTTGGGCCCATTGAATAGTTTGGCTAGTTCGAGTTTCAAGCATTCCGGCACTGGGAATAAACCACGATACGGTTTGCGAGTGTTTCGTTAAAGTTGATAATAGGCGCTTGTGACGTAACGTTAATGAATTAAAGCCAAAAATAAATAATGGAGTCATAGGTCCTTTATCTGGGAGAGGCATTAACAAGGAATGAGAAGGGCAAGATTGTTGAAGTAACTGGCGTACTTTCGATAAAGTAGCGTTGATAAAATTAAAAAAGTCCGTATAGCGTATGCCCCAATCCAATGCCCGAGATTTAAAATCAATCGGATAGAGGTAAAGGTGACGAACAAGTGCAGTGATTTCTTTAATAAAGCCATGTCGTTGATATAGGGGTGTTTGAGTTGATTCTGTGCTCACGTAAGATTCACAGGCATGATGCACAATCGTTTCAAGTAACCCCTTAACATCATGCGTTTCAAGCCCGGTGACATAACGAGTATAGTTGTCTATCGTAAAGAGTTGAACTTGTGATAATGGGATACAGCCCGTCGCTAAAAGGGAATAAATATAATTAAAGTCAGACTGTGAAGAAACAATGAATGGGATAGGGTGGTATTGAGTCGTTTTTTTTAATATAGACCAGAATTCAGTCTCTGTAATGTTTAAAAAAGACCCTGTGTATATAACATGGCTCATTTAGCAAGGTAGATAAAAATTAAAATAATGAGTCCCCCTCCAATAATCAATCGTTTTTGCCATTTTGAGGGAACTAAATATTGAAAGCCATGAGGAAGTAGACAGTAATCCACGTGACCACCACCAGTACGTTTTTCTTCAATCGCTCCTTTTTTAATCCAATAGTCAGCAAGTTCATGACAAACTGGGTTTGAAATTTCCATTGCAACCATAATATCAGCTTGACTGACTTCAAATCGTTGGGTTTGTTGTGGGCGTTCAACCAGTATCCGTAAAAATTTATAATAAAGTTGTTTATTATGTATCATTTTTTCCATGGGATAATAGTTTACAGATAAACAGGATGAAATTCAAAAAATAAATAAAAAGCGTATTGATTTGCTTCTAATTTTGGTATATATTAAATAGTGTCATTTATTAAAAAATAAAAATTGTGATATTAGCGTTTTACTTGTTTTTCAAAGGAGAGTTAATGCGTTTTGAATTAGCAAAAAGTAAAAAAAATCCATATAAGTCAATTCATATTTGGGAGAGCCGAGATGAAGAATTACGTCAGCTACGTCAACAGTATGCAGCAAAAAATAATGCTTGGATAGCGCAAAAAAAAAGAGCAGATGCATTAAAAAAGCAATTAGAGAAAGAACGAAAGAAGCTTAAAGAAATAATGAAAATGCATGATAAACAAATAGGCGCTGTTGCGAAATGCTTAATCTTCACAATTTTCACCTTCGTTATGTAGCGCTGCACCACTTCCTCAGGCGATAAATTGCAAATTTTAACCCTTTAGCGACATCGCAATCAATCGGTTTTTTCTGTTTTGCGACAGTCCCAAATAACAAAGTATTGAGACTGCAAAGCAATCATTCGAACCTATGTGTTAATATTTTGTTAAAAGGCGAATATGATATGAGTCTAATTATGAAATAGTTTAAAGTTGCAAAACCAATATGAGTTTGTATATAATATTCTTTCTGTAAGGGTATAAAACATATATGAATCAAAATTTAGACTTATTTTCTAACCAATTACAATTTTATCGTGAACGCAAAAAAATATCAAAATCAAATTTAGGAAATTTAATTGGTAAGTCAGCATCATATATTCGTTTATTAGAAAGGCATCAATATAGGCCCCCAACCTATGATATATGTCAACAACTAAGCTTAATTTTAGAGTTATCGCCATTAGAAAAAGAGTCTTTTTTAAGGGCAGCGTTTATAGAACGGTTGGGAAATAATATTGAATTTTATAATGAATTAAATTCAAATTGTCATTCGCTGGAGAACTTTAAAAATGAATTAACGATGGTTTCTATTGCTAATCAAAAAAAGAAAATTATTTATGTTAATGATACCTTTTGCAAGGTCACTGGGTTTAAAAAAGAAGAGGCAATTGGTGAAACACATGCCATTATTAATTCAGGACATCACTCAACATTATTTTTTAAAACCCTTCATGACACAATAAGATCAGGTAATATTTTTAAAGCAACAATTAAAAATAAGTCAAAAAATCAGACTATATTTACGACTAACATGGAAATTGTACCAATGAAGGCAAAGTGTGGTGATATTGAAAAATATATTGGGATCCAAAAGATTATAAAAACTGCTTAAAAGGGTAACATAAGTTAATTTGACCCTCTGAGTTAGCTTTGGTACACTTCAGGTATTAAAATAAGCATTAAGTTAAAAATAAAATTAGGTAATTACTATTTTATTTGAAATTTATTAGAAAGGATAGTTTTAAAATGATTAAAGTTGCAATTAATGGGTTTGGACGAATAGGAAGAAATGTATTTAAAATTCTAATGCAGAATCCTAATATCTCTGTTGTTGGGATCAATGATTTAACAGATGCGTCTACGTTAGCACATTTATTAAAGTATGATTCTGTACATGGCCAATTTTCAGGATCAGTTACCACTGCAGATAATCGTCTTATTGTGAATAATCAAGAAATTACTATCTCTGCAATTCGCTCTCCCAAAGAGTTGCCATGGGCAACATTAGATGTAGATGTCGTAATAGAGTCAACAGGAATTTTTACAGCTGCCTCATCAGATCGTGGTGGATATACAGATCATTTAAGTGCAGGGGCTAAAAAAGTAATTTTAACAGTGCCGGCTAAAGATGAAATTACAACAGTTGTATTAGGGGTGAATGAGCAGGTAATTTCAGCAGATATCAATGCCTATTCTAATGCAAGTTGCACAACAAATTGTTTAGCTCCAATTGCTAAAGTACTAAACGATCATTTTGGATTAAAGCATGGGATTATGAATACAATTCATGCCTTTACAAATGATCAAAATATTTTAGACTTACCTCACAAAGATTTAAGACGAGCGCGTGCTGCAAGTCAATCAATTATCCCAACATCAACTGGAGCAGCTCGAGCCGTTGGATTAGTATTACCAGAATTAAAAGGGAAGTTAGATGGCATGGCGATGCGAGTTCCGGTTCCAGATGGATCTGTGATTGATTTGACTTGCGAACTTGAAAAGTCGGTAAGTAAAGCGGATATTAATCATGCAATTAGAGAGGCAGCGGATACGACAATGAAAGGGATTATAGAATATACAGAAGATCCAATTGTCTCTGTGGATATTATTGGAAATACACACTCTTCTATTTTTGATGCGCAATTGACAATGGTCTTGAGCGATCGATTAGTAAAAATTGTATCATGGTATGATAATGAAATGGGGTACTCAAACCGTGTTGTAGACCTCATCCAAAAAATTATCTAGCATTGTGAATGCAGCGCTTAGTACTCAGAAAAAATCAATCAACCAATTAGGCCCAGCAGAATTATCAGCTAAAAAAGTACTTGTAAGAGTTGACTTTAATGTCCCGGTACAAAATGGCATCATTACAGATGATAGTCGTATTCGTGCCGCATTACCTACGATTAACTACTTACTGGGTAATAATGCGACTGTTATTTTGATATCTCATTTTGGCCGACCTAAAGATGGATTTTGTGAAGAATATTCACTAGCACCAATGGCAAAGCGATTGTCACACTTATTAGATCAACCAGTTACGATTGCACCCGCATGTGTTGGTCCGGAGGTCAGTCAGCTAATTCAAAACTCAGAAAGTCAAGATGTTATTGTGTTAGAAAATATTCGTTTTGAGCCTGAAGAAACAATTAATGGGAGTAAATTAGCACAACAGTTAGCACGTTTAGGAGATCTTTTTGTGCAAGATTCATTTGGAACAGCACATCGTAAGCATGCTTCAACTGCAGGGATTATACCCTATCTCCCTTCATATTCTGGGTTATTAGTGGATAAAGAACTGTCGATTTTAAGAAAAGCGATCACGTCTCCAAAACAGCCATTAGTGGCAATTATTGGGGGATCAAAAGTATCATCAAAGTTACATGTATTAGAGTCATTGCTATCTAAGGTAGATACCTTAGTTGTCGGAGGCGCAATGGTATATACTTTTCTTCAAGCACAAGGTTACTCAGTAGGGAAATCATTATATGAAGTGGGTCAGATTGAGTCTGCCAGATCATTTTTAGAGAAAATAAAAACAAGCAATACTAAAGTAATATTTCCTGAAGATCATGTCGTGGTCACTGAGATTAACAATGATGCAGCAATAACAGTTGTGTCGTCAGGTGATATTTTAGAGAATCACATTGGTGTGGATATTGGTCCAGATACAATTAAATTAATTCAAGCAGAACTAGAGACAGCCCAAACTATTATTTGGAATGGACCGTTAGGAATTTTTGAAGTGCCTCAATTTGCAACTGGCACAAAGGCAATTGCAGAGACATTGGCTCATAGTAATGCAATTACAATTATTGGTGGAGGGGACTCTGCAGCAGCAATAAAACAGACCGGTTGGTCAGATCAAATGACCCATATTTCAACAGGTGGGGGCGCCTCTTTAGAGTTTTTAAGTAACCGACCCTTACCAGGGATTGATGGACTAGCAGATCATGAGTAATTATCATATAATATAAATGTAATGGTCAATTCAGTTGAACTTCAAGAAATAATTGATAATATTGCGCAAAAAAAGCATGTTGTTTCTGATCAAGCATTACGGGCCAAAGAACAAGTAGATCGGTATCAAAGTGCAGATCATGATGACTTAAATGAAGAACCTCTTAGTGAAACAGATATAGAACCGAACAGTCAGTCTAATAAAACGCAGGTTCAAGCAATAGAAAATTTTAATCAAAGTGTAAAAGTACTCACTGATATTTTTCAACAGTCACAGTTTGATCAGTTAGTCTTATTAGCGGCTCAACCAGCTCGTATTTGTATCCTTAATTTTTGCATAGGTGTATTTAAGGGAATTGGGTTTGCAGTAGGGGTAATCACTATTTTTTACATTTTAGCGTATTCATTTCGTGATACTATAACATATGAGCTTTTACGGCAGTTTTTGGGATAAAGTTAAAACACTTAGTATCATTACGGTTTGTGTAATAGTAGATCAGTGGACAAAGTACTGGGCAGTTGCAACATTGTCTTTTTGGAATAGCACTCCAATTATACCCCCATTATTAAAATTTCAATTAGTGTATAATTATGGTGCAGCCTATGGAATTTTACAAAATCAACGTATTTTTTTATTAACAGTTAGTAGCATTGTTTTAGTAGTATGTGCCCTATTTTATCGCTTTATTGTGACATCAAAATGGTCAAAATGGGGCTTGATATTTGTTGTAATTGGAACATTAGGAAATAGCTTAGATCGCTTGCTTTTGGGATATGTGGTTGATTTTATTGATATTACAATTATTCCGGTATTTAACCTAGCGGATATTAGTATTAATATGGGGGTTATATGCTTTGTGATTGAAATGATAAGCCAAAATCGAAAAAATAATAAACCCTAAATTACTGTGAAGACAAGCCAAGTTACTTTTACAGTTGCTATATCAATTCGTTTAGATCAGTTTCTAGCTCAAAAACTATCAATTTCACGATCAAAAGTTCAACAATTAATTAAACAGAGGGGAGTCACATTGAATTCAAATATTTGCGATAAGCCAAGCACAATATTACAACCTAATGATAATATTAGGATGGATTCAGTGGCTCAAATCACTGAATTAACATTAATTCAAAAAGACATTCCAAAGTTAAGAATGTTGTATGAGGATCATGATATTTTAGTCATTGATAAGCCTCAAGGAGTTGTTGTGCATCATGGTGTGAAATGTCAATCAGGGACTATTGTAGATGCATTAATCAATTATGATGCAAACATTAAAGATGTGGGTGAGCCAGAACGACCAGGAATCGTTCATCGTTTAGATAAAAACACAGCAGGGGTTATGCTCATTGCTAAAACCAATACGGCTTATGAGGCATTACGACGTCAATTTGAAACACAGCAAGTTATAAAAAAGTACCATGCAATGGTATATGGAGATTTAAAACAAGACTTCTATAAGCTCACTGCAAACATTGGCAAACATCCTCAAAAAGGACATTTAAAATGGATCAGCAATAGCGGTAAATCAGCAGAGACACAGGTTAATGTGATTAAACGGTTTAATACCAAAACATTAGTGCAGTTAACACCTAAGACAGGTCGTACGCATCAATTAAGGGTTCATTTAGCGTATTTAGGACATCCAATTATAGGAGATCCGGATTATGGCCCGTATAAACGTGCAACAGGACAAGAGTTAGTGGCATATTTAATCTGTTTTAGACATCCTTGCACAAATCAAAAAATAACCATTCAACGTCAGGGTTTAGAAAAGTAAATCCTATGAGGCTAATTAATACCGTTAAAACGATTATAGTAACCGGGATAGTGGTTACTACAAGTATTGGCGCTCAGCCCAAAATTAAACTATCGACCACTTCAGTTAATATGGGGGATACCATTAAAGTGGATATTTTTAATCAGAGCCCGTTAATAAAGAAAAAAATTGGGTTTGCAGGACGATTATTTGAAGTGATCTCATTAAAAAAGAAAAAAGGACAGTATCATTACCAAGCATATGTAGCAGCCTCACGAAAATTAAAAACAAAACAATATCCCTTAAAAGTCTATTATCAAGTAGACAATGAGCAAAGGAAAACAGCGGTGTTTGAGATTCAAGTTAATCACCCTCAAAAGCGAAAGGGGAAGGTCCAATTAAGTCGTAAGAAAAATCGCTTGTCAAAAAATCAGCAACAATTACAAAAAGAAGCAAGAATAATTAGCAAAGGGTTTAAAACGGTATCCCCAAAAGCATATTTTAAGTATCCATTTATTTACCCTGCTAAGGGTAAATTAACGTCAGGGTTTGGTGTACAACGTGAATATAATGGATCCTATCAACGCTCTCATGCAGGGGTTGATATAGCCAATAAGATAGGGAGTCGTGTTGTCGCACCTAATCATGGTAAGGTTATTTTAAGTAAGAATTTAAAAATACATGGTCATACCGTCATGATTGATCATGGCATGGGCGTTGTGACGATTTATAATCATTTACATCGACGTAAAGTGCGTCAGAATCAAAAAGTAAAAACAGGCGATATTATAGGAACCATTGGTAAGACAGGCGTGGCAACGGGACCCCATTTACATTGGGGAATGAGTGTGCAAAACGTGCGTGTTGATCCATTATTTTGGGTTAAAAAAAATAAGTTTTTATATCATTAAATTGGGTAAGCGTCATTGCTCAAAAATAGTCTTAATTAAATAAAATACAGAGTATCAATATATTTAACTGCAATAAATTTAAAAAATAATCGAGAAATATAGTATAAGTAATAAATTTAAAGGAGATTATTATGCTAAACAATACGAGCGGGACAAAAAGAGTAGCTACATCAAATACATTAAAAGAAATATTTGAAAGCGAATCAATATCACAAGCAAAAACTACAATAAAGGAAAACATATTAAAAGAAGCATACACTGCAAGTTCAGCAGCAAAAAAAATTTAAAAAGAAGCTGCAGACGCAAAATTAGAAGAAATATCATTAAAATCAAGACCTGAATTACTAAAAAAACTATAAAACGAACTGGTAGATATTATAGTAAAAGAAAATAATAATGAAAAAAAATTAAGAGCAATAGTAGCAATAATAGCAGTAGAAAAAGAAGGGAATCAAGAAGAAGCAATGAAGAAGCTAGAACTAGAAAGAGCAGAAAAAAAAGAGAAAGCAGCATATAAAAAAATGCAAAAAATAAGAAACAACCCAGAAAAGGTAAAAGAAGAATTTTTAGCAGCAATAAAATCATTAAAAGAATCTAAAGGCGCAGAATCTGAAGAAAAAAGATTATTAGAATTAATCAATGGAAGAAATTTACATGCTACAGTAGAACAAACACCTATACAGAGAAGTCCATGAGGCAATCGACGAATTTAACGATTTCCTAAGTAACCGAAAAAACCACAAAAGCCTAAGCCGTCAAATATCACTAACCTATCACCCAGATAAAAATAAAAAGTTAACCCCAACTAAAAAATTAATGCAGAGTAGTCAAGGAGAAATAGCAGAATTGATGTGGGTAGAAACAAAAGATATTAATAAAATAAATAATATTGCAGATTATATAGTATCTTCTTATAACAAATATGGAAGTAATAAAATTCTAGAATTAGAGTCAACTATTTTAGAAGAATCACAACAAAAAACAACAAAACCAGAAAAACTATAAACGAATACATAAATTTCTAATAAGAATTAATTAACATCCTATTAAAAGCTATATTTTGATAATGATACAAACCGCCGAAATAGGTGAC
>CAXFGY010000014.1:0-18477 GCA_964002605.1 uncultured Candidatus Marinamargulisbacteria bacterium | reverse complement strand
AAATTTATTTTGCTCAAACTGATGCGGCAGGTGTTGTACATCATTCAGAATACTTGCGGTTATTAGAAGCTGCACGTATTGATTTTTTAGATCATATTGGGTGTAATTATAGCCATTTACAAGCTCAAAAGATTGGGTTTTCTCCTATTCATATTGATATTAACTATATCAGACCATTAAAATTTGGGGATCATGCTGTGATTGAATCACAATTTATTAATATTAAAAATGCGAGTCTTATGATTAACTCTAAAATTAATAATCAAAATAATGAATGTTGTACAACTGCAACTGTAAAGTTGGCTTGTTTAGATGAATTAAATTGGAAAATAAGAAAAATACCTGCCATTTTAATAGAATCATTAGCTCAGTTTGAATTATAAAGTAATAAGAACTTTGTCGTTTTTTTTACTTGATTTAATCTGATTTAATCTCTTCCTCTCAATTTTGCTAATAAACGTAATATTTCCATATATAACCAAATTAAGGTTACCATAAGCCCAAATGCACCATACCATTCCATATATTTAGGGGCCCCTTGTTGCGCTGCATTTTCAATAAAATCAAAATCCATTACTAAATTTAAGGCGGCAAGTCCAACAACAAATAAACTAAACACAATTCCCAAAGGGCTTGACCCAAAAATACTATTAAACTGCATTCCAAACATACCTAAAATCCAGGTAATCATGTAAAATAAAAATAAACCCCCTGTTGCCGCAGTGGCACCTAACCTAAAGTTTTCTGTCACTTTTATCATACCCGATTTGTACGCTCCTAATAAGCATAATGTAACACCAAAGGTTAAGCCAACAGCTTGCGTTACAATACCAGGATATTGTCGTTCAAAAAGGGCTGATAATCCGCCTAATAATAGCCCTTCACAAATGGCATAAATCGGTGCGGTAATTGGCGCTGCAGTTTGCTTAAATATGGTAATTAAGGCAACAATAAAACCGCCAATACCCCCTAAAATTACTAACGGCGATAACCCGCCACTAGCAGTGGTGTTCCATGTCAATCCTGCGCTAATAATAACCAATGCTAATAATATACCTGTTTTATTGACTGTTCCTTCTACACTCATGGTTTCTTCGCCAGTATTAACGACTCTAAAGGCTTTATTTGATAATGCTGGGTTTGATGATCTCATCATAGTAATTTACACTCCTTTGTAAAAAATCAATTTACCTCGTAATATTAACTTATGTCTACCGAAAAAATCAAATTAATGACATATAATATCGGTTTTTCAGCAGGACTCAATGGATTAGTTGGTGCAGTTCACTCTAAAGAAAAAATCATTAAAAACTTAAGCGCAATAGTGAATATGACACTTTCTTATCAACCAGACATTCTCGCCCTTCAAGAAATTGATATCTATTCCAAACGCTCTTGCTACATCAATCAAGTTCAGTATTTACAAAAAAAACTTAAATTTAAGTATTCTGCTATTGCAATGACCTGGAATTGTCCTTATGTTCCATATCCAATTTCATTCAACTTTAAGGCTCATTTTGGTCGAGTAAAAGCGGCCCAGGTTATTTTTTCAAAATACCCCATTACCAATGATTTTCAAATTACATTTAAAAAACCCAGAAATAATCCATGGTGGTACAATTTATTTTATATAAACCGTTTGGCACAATTTTCGACAATACAATGTCCAAATGGCAGAGAGATAATGGTTGTTAATGTCCAATTAGATGCCTTTCATTGTCAGGAAAGAGAACGCCAGCTGCAACAGATTGAAGACCAATTAAAAATGTTCAATATTCCTCACATTTTATGTGGTGATATTAACTCGATTCCAAAATTTCAACAAAAACTTGCTCCTTTTTCAGATGAACCCGCTACTGAATATTCAAGTGATGTGATGGAAAAACTGTCAGAAAGCTATACATTAGCCCCTTTTTTCAATACTTATCCTGCGCATCGACCCAATCGTCAATTAGACTATATTTTAGTTTCACCTGAACTTAAACGGGCTTCATTAAATGTAATTAATATGAACACCTATCCGTCCGACCATTTACCCTTAATCGCTGATATATTTTTTTAATAAACTATGCAATGATTCAGGAATTGGCTCTTTTTTTTGAGTGCTACGATTAATCACAACATGGTTGGTTTTACCATTCCCAACTAATTTATTTTTTTTGTAAATAGAATAGCTAAACTCAAATGAAGTATGACCAATATTGCTTACTGTTACGCTTACTTTTAGTGGGTCTCCCACGTGTAAAGGCGCTAAATAGTTTGCTTCAGAATGAACAACGACAAATCCAAATGGTAATTCTCGAAATAACTTATCCATCGTCAAGCCTTCTGAGGCGAGTAAATCTTCTAGTGCATCGTTCATGAACCGATACTGATTCCCAAAAAAAAGAATTTGAGCCGTATCAGTATCATACATACGAACAATAGTCTGATGAATAAATTCCATAAAAATTAGTATAACTGATAATTTCCTTTATTTGAATTTGATTTAACGGTATACTTGCAATGTAAGAATTTAACTATTTTTAAACATTATATGTTCTTAGTTTAAAATTTTCTGGAGGATTAAAGTGAGTTTTACAATGACAAAAATTAAATCTGATATTGAAACTATTTTGGCAGAACAAGCCGAGTATTTATTAGGTCATACTTGTACAACGATTAATAAATCACAACTCCATCAACCGGGTTCGGATTGGGTTGATCGAATATTTTTACCTTCTAATCGTAATGCACGTGTTTTGCGAAACTTACAAACCCTATTTAATCATGGTCGTTTAGCCCAAACCGGTTATTTATCTATATTACCAGTGGATCAAGGCATTGAGCATACTGCTGGGGCGTCTTTTGCACCTAATCCTGATTATTTTGATCCTGAGAATATTATTAAATTGGCAATTGAAGGGGGATGTAATGCCGTGGCTACAACATCTGGAGTACTAGGCAGTGTCTCTCGTCAATATGCTCATAAAATCCCATTTATTCTTAAATTTAATCATAATGAACTTCTGACATACCCAAATACTTATGATCAAATAAATTTTGGGTCTATTGATCAAGCCCATGATATGGGCTGTGTTGGGGTAGGCGCAACGATTTACTTTGGATCTGCAGAGTCTAACCAACAAATTATTGAAGTTGCTGAGGCATTTGAGCATGCCCATGATTTAGGAATGTTTACAGTTTTATGGTGTTATTTACGAAATTCTGATTTCAAGAAAGAAGGTATCGATTATCATACTGCTTCAGATCTTACGGCACAAGCCAATCATCTCGGTGTGACCATTCAAGCTGATATTATCAAACAAAAATTACCTGAAACAAATGGTGGATTTAAGGCATTGAAATTTGGTAAGACCCATAACGATGTTTATGATCAGCTTACAAGTGATCACCCGATAGATTTAACGCGCTATCAAGTTGCAAATTGTTATATGGGACGCATGGGTCTAATAAATTCAGGAGGGGCATCGGGTAAAAATGATTTGCAAGATGCAGTTGCAACAGCAGTTATTAATAAGCGAGCCGGTGGTATGGGACTTATCTCTGGCCGAAAAGCATTTCAAAAACCATTAAAAGAAGGGATTGCATTACTTAATGCGATCCAAGATGTATATACTTGTAAAGACATATCAATCGCATAATTAACAATTATCTCCAATATCGTTTCAAAATAGTAAAGACTAATTTTTTTAAATTATTTTATAACAGCTGCAAAATTTAGGAACATAAGTTATAATAATCTTATTATGAGCAATTGTGGTAACGTACAAAATGCCTTTGTGAGTACAGATGATGAAAATCAAAAGAAGACTGTAAAACAAAAACAAATACAAGGTGTTGAAATAACATCAATAGCCGCACAAAAAATTAAGCATTTTTGTAAGGTAGATGGTAAATCTGCAGCAGATTATGGTTTACGAGTCTCCGTCGTTTCAGATGGTTGTTCGGGAAAGTCTTATACAATGACACTTGCGTCCATTGCTGAAGCGAAGCAAAATGGAGATAAAATCTTTAAAAATGAAGGCGCTTATCTCATAATTGAAAAATTAAGTTATCTATTTGTGGTTGGATCTGAGCTTGATTATAAAGAGTCACTCCTTGCTTCCGGTTTTGAATTAGTTAATCCTAATATTAAGAGATCCTGCTCATGTGGATCTTCTTTTTCTATATAATTATCCCTGCTATTTTTTATACTTGACATTCTTTTTTCTTATAATATAATCAAAATTATAGCATTATTATAGAGAAATTGAGGTAAAATATGACACAAGTTAACAAAGGTATGTCGTATAAAACAATAAGACGTAAAAAAAGAAAGAGTAAGCTCATCATTTCAAATGATGATGATGAAAGCGAATATCATCAACTGAATAACAATTCAATAATGGATGATCTTCATCAACAAGTAACACCCAATGTTTGTCCCCCACCGCACATCGAAATTTTAAATTATTGATTAATAAGTTATTCAAAATATATAAACTATTCTGTTAGAAATAGTTCAAATATTTGATATCATTTATTAATGAAACTAGGACAAATAAAAGTAGTTTTTTTAATTGCTTTATCTAAAGAAATTGATCTACATCAGTTGTCTGATATTGCTGTATCTATCCAACTAAAATCTTTAATCGCTAATAATTTTCAAACAATAATGCCAAACACATCTATTTTAATTATTATAACGGGGGTTGGTTCACGTAATGCTCAACTTGCTATTAATTGGATTCAAGAAAATATTAACCCCCTTTATATTATTAACTTTGGATCTTGTGGCAGTACCACTATTCCTTTGGGAACGACCATCTCTTGTACGACAGAGCCACCACCGCTTACTACTTTTTTGCCTATTATCTCTTCTTTAGAAGATTATATTGATATGGAGTCGACGGTCTATTTTGATTATTTTTCACAATCGCTAATCCCTTTTTACTGCATTAAAACCGTAACTGACTCTAATAATAGTCAGCTTATTTCAGATTTTAATCGCTTTTTACCTACTGTCCAATCCGAATTTAAACGTTTATTTCCTTTTGTATATAATAAAAAACAACTTCTTTCTGAGCATATTTCTGTGATTATTCCCACTTACAATCGTGTCGGTTATCTTCAACGCTGTATCGAATCAGTGATTAATCAAACTAGCCCGCCGAAGGAAATTATTGTCGTGGATGATGGCAGTTCAGATAAAACTCCTGAACTTCTATATCAATATAAAGATAAAATTTGCATACTAACATTGAAGCAAAATTATGGTGTTTCGACTGCAAGAAATATTGGTATTAATCATAGTACTGGTGACTGGATTATGCTTTTAGATTCCGATGATGAGTGGTTACCTAATAAAATTTCTTCTCAAATTAAATTTCTTAATCAATATCCCTATTATTTAATTTTTCAATCATTAGATCAATGGATCAGACATGAAAATAAAGTGATTCAACCCGAACATTTGCAAAAAAAATCAGGTTGGATTTTTCACGATAGTCTTCAGCGCTGCATGATATCTCCCTCTTCGGTTTGCTTTCATCGATCTCTATGGACTCATTATGGCCCTTTTAACAGTGACTATATTGCTTGTGAAGATTATGACCTTTGGCTGAAAATAACCCGTCATTACCCGGTTGGACTTGATCCCACAATTACGCTTAATCGGTACAGTGGTCATTCTGATCAACTCTCATCTAGTATTCCGATTTTAGATCACTATCGTGTTCAATCATTAGAAAAGTTGCTAGATTTAGAGTATGATCCTATTCTTATTCAAGCCATAAAAAAGGTATTAATCAAAAAATTAACTATATTATCTCATGGTGCTAAAAAGAGAAATAAACCCTTTGATAAATATCAAAAAACACTTGCTAAACTAAGCTAACTTCCTTTTGTGCGTTATAATTAAGTTCAATATAATTTTCTAGTATATTAATAAAATCTTGCTTTACTGTTTGACTTGCCCCATCTAAGCGTTTAAATAATTGTCCATCTTGATAAATTGGTATAGACGGTTTTTCAGAATTACCAGGAAAACTTATTCCTATATTAGCATGCTTACTTTCTCCCGGACCATTTACTATACATCCCATGACCGCAACTTTTAACTTTTCCACACCAGAGTATTGTTTTTTCCAATTGGGCATTTGTGTTTCTATATATTCAGTAATATCTTTAGCTAAATTAACAAATCGATCACTATTGGTTCTCCCACAACCTGGGCAACTGGTTACCATTGGCATAAAATAACGAAAACCCATTGATTGTAGTAAATAAATACAATTTTTAACTTCTAGATCTCGCGCTACACCCGGCTCTGGTGTTAATGAAATTCGAATCGTATCTCCAATCCCTTGTTGTAATAGTACTGCTAATGCAGCTGAACTTGATGAAATCCCTTTAACACCCCCTCCCGCTTCAGTTAAACCTAAATGTAGTACATAATCACATTTTTTTGATAACTGCTGATAAGCTTCAATCATATCTTGAACATCTGATACTTTTACAGATACGATAATTTTATTTTTTGCCAATCCAATTGACTCGGCTCTCTGCGCATTACTAATAGCACTTGTTACCATTGCATTAATAAAAACCTCTTTAAATGATAATGGTTCAGTTCGTTTGGCATTGTCATCCATCATTTCGGATAATAATGCCTCATCTAAGGAGCCGCCATTAATACCAATTCTAACGGGTTTATCATATTTAATTGCACACTGAATCATTGTTTCAAAATTTTGATCTCTTTTTTCGCCTCGTCCGACATTTCCAGGGTTAATTCGATATTTGGCCAGTGCTTTTGCACCTTCTGGATATTGATCCAGTAAAATATGGCCATTATAATGAAAGTCCCCTATTAACGGCACATTACAACCGACTTGATCTAGTTTTTTACGAATTTGAGGTACAGCCTGCATTGCTTCAATATCATTAACGGTTATTCGTACTAATTCTGACCCGGCTTTATATAACTGGATAATTTGCTGAACCGTACTGGCAATATCTGCCGTCAATGTATTTGTCATTGATTGTACTACAATAGGGAAATTAGAACCCATTTTTACAGAGCCAATTTTAATTTCTGGTGTTTTTCGTCTATTAATTATCATTTTTTACATTTTCTTATAAATCAATATATTTCAATACATTATTATACTTGATTTTTAACGATATTATAAGTAATAGGAGGTAGACATTGAGCATTTTAGAAACTAATAACAGTGAAAATGACAAAAATAAAGTAACTGTAAAAAAAGAGTTTGATAAATTTATGAAAAAACTTTTTCCTAAAATTATGCAAGACAGCATAAATCAATCTCTTGAAAAGCACTCTCTTGGTAATCAGCTTTCATCTCATTTAAAAAAATAGTTATTCTAATTTTAGTTAATATATGTGTTGATTCTATTTTCAGTGTAATTTGATTATATACTTAATGACTGTCGCAAAATGAAAAATGAGATCAATTACGATGTCGCCAATGCGCTAAGATTTACAGTTTATCAACTAAGGTGTTATAGCAGAGTTAGATAACGAAGGAAAAAATTGTGAGAATTAGGTATTTCGCGACAGAGACACTTATATAATTTATTGCTTTTGTTTTATAAATAATGTATAAATGAATACTACATTGAGGTGTATTCAGTGAACTATTCATTTTCAGAATTTAAAAAAATATATAAACAATATGATATTGTTCCTATAAAACTTTCTTTAAAAATTTCAAACGCCTTACAGATTCATGACCTGTTATCATTATTACACAAAGACCAATTTGTCTTATTAGAAGGTGTTTCACAGCAAGTAAAGCATGATCAGTTCACGTATTTAGGGATTGATCCCTATCTAACCTTCCAAGATATTAATGGCACCATTTATGAGAAATACACCTCCCACAACAAAGACTTTCAGCATACCGAACCAATCTATGACTTTATTAAAAAAACCTTAAAGCGTTATCAACGTATCCCCGCTAAACTTCCCGTTTTTGCTGGTGGGATTATGGGAATGCTGACTTATGAGTCCGTGCGCTACCTTGAAAATATTAATTTTAATAATTCTCGAAAATTGGATATGCCTTTATCTCATTTTATGATTCCACATTTAATGATTATTATGGATAATTATTCTCAAAAAATTCAAATTATTTACTCTATTTTTACTGAATTTTTAACACCCGAATTACTCGCTGAATCTTATGAAAGGGCTTGTAATAAACTTAATGAAACCAAACGCTTAATTGAATCTGCGATATCCGCCGCATCATTTGAGCCGCTCCCTTTGATTAACCCTTATAAAACGGTAGATTATCGCTGTAATATGGATTCTGACACATTTATTCATCACGTAAATCGCTGCAAGCAATACATTACTGAGGGTGATATTTTTCAAGTTCAGATTTCACGTCGTATCTCACTCCCATTTTCTGGTAACCCCTATCACTTGTATTGTCATTTACGTCACCATAATCCATCACCTTTAATGTTTTATGTCCATCTTAACGATACCCACCTTATCGGCTCTTCACCGGAACTTTTAGTTAATGTTGATAATGGCAAAATGTGTATACGCCCTATTGCAGGCACCCGCAAACGATTCTCTAAAACACGATCGGAATCTGAGATTATTAATGAACTACAACATGACCCTAAAGAAAAAGCTGAACATATTATGTTGGTTGATTTGGCTCGTCATGATATTGGTCGTGCTTGTCAGGTTCAATCTGTTGTTGTTAATGATTTAATGTATATTGAAAAATATTCACATGTTGTTCATATGGTATCTGATGTTGAGGGAGACTTATTACCTCAATATGACGCCGTGGATGCGTTAAAGTTTGGATTTCCAGCAGGAACAGTCACCGGCGCCCCAAAAATACGTGCAATGGAAATTATCGAAGAACTAGAGTCCGACCAACGTGAATTTTATGCAGGCGGCATTGCCTTTTTTGATTTTAAAGGAAATTTAAAGTCTGCCTTAACAATTCGTACTATTTTAGTAAAAGAGGGTATTAGCTATACCCAAGCTGCAGGTGGTATTGTTGCGGACTCTATTCCAGAAATGGAATTATTAGAAACTGAAAATAAAATGAAAATGTGTTTATCCGCCATGTACCAGTATAATCAAAATGGAGCAACTGTATGATTATTGTGATAGATAACTATGACTCTTTTACTTATAACCTGGTTGATTATGTTGGACAACTAACAACTGCTCCGATTGAAGTCTATCGTAACGATGTGCTCTCTGTTGCTGATATCCAGTCCAAAAAACCGACTGCCATTATTATTTCTCCAGGTCCTAAAACTCCCTCAGAAGCAGGTATTTCAAAAGCAGTAATCCAACAATTGGGACCGACTATCCCTATTTTAGGTGTATGTTTAGGTCATCAAAGTATTGGTGAGGTGTATGGCGCAAGTGTGGTTCATGCCAAACAATTAATGCATGGTAAAACCTCTCAGATTTCGTATATTAATCACCCGCTATTTAAGGGGTTACCCAATCCGTTTACAGCAACAAGGTATCACTCACTAGTTCTCGATGAAGGCAGTATTAATCTTAAGGAATTAACTATTCTTGCCCATGCTAATGATGATGATGAAGTGATGGCAATTGCTCATAATACGTTCCCCATTTATGGTGTTCAATTTCATCCTGAGTCGATTTGTTCGCCAGAAGGTCTACAGTTATTGGATAATTTTCTAAACTTATAATTTTTTCAATTGTTTATTGATCAATTATAGCGTATTTTTTTGTTTCTAATATATTAGCAATCGTCAGCTAATGCAAAAATAACACTTAATGCTTTTTAAACTTAAAAGTCTCCATTATGGAGGTTTTTTTATTTTTCTATATTTTGTTTAGTAAATTTAATTAGTCTGTTTATATAGCCATGATTTTGGGTATAAAGTAAGTTGAATTATAAAATTGTAAATCATAAGGATTTTTAAATATGCATTTAAAATTAATAAAAATAAAAAGTTATGTATCTATTCGTAAATTAATTTCACTATTTTTTGTAGTAACTATTCTACTAATTGGATGTAGCCGCTCTACTAATGAATCAATTTCAACAAATAATACTATATCTGGTTATATTAAAGTAGCGGCTACATCAGAAGTTGGTTCACTTTCATTACATTTAAATCAATCACCTTCTTTTACTCTTAGTTTTTCTAGTTTGTAGAACAACGAATTACAAGGTCTCCCAAACGCAGAAGTTTGTTTATATAATATATTAAGCTTAAGAAAGTTACCTATTCAATGTGTCAATACAGATAATGAAGGTCGATATACGATGAAAATACCTGACTTATCAAAAGAGGAATATGACAACCAACTATTAACTGCTGTAAAAGACACAAATTTTATTTCAGTTCTTTATAATTCTAGTAAAAACCAGACTAATGCAGATCCATTTTCAACAATTTCTGTTACATCCTTATTCGAGATAATGGAAAGTTATCCCGATATTAATATATTTAGAAATAATGATATTAATGATGATTCGACAACACAAAGTCAAATAAAAAAGCTTCTAGCAGATGTAAATAAAATGTATGAAAATATAGAAGATACGATAGAAAAACTATCTATCCCTAGTCGTAATAGAATTAAAGAAAATATAGAACTCTCAACAGTAACCTCAGAAAGCATACAAAATATACTAACCATGTTAAAAAATAAAAATATTCATCCAAAAATTTCAGGTCAAAAAAATGAATTTAAAAATATAGTGGATCAAAGAAAAAATACTATAATGTTTAAAAATGATAATGGAAATCCACGTACATTTGATGACTTAAAAATTAAAAATGCAGATGACTTAAAAATTAAAAATGCAATATTACCGATTTTACCAAACAAAGAAACAGTAACTGGAACCGTAGGGGTGCTATTTAATGAATTGTTTTCCGTAACTAATGAAGCTTCAAATGTGAACTATTCTATTGTAGAACAACCATATCGAACTAATCTACCCTCTGAAAAGATATTCAATAAAACAGGCTTATACATCAACAGCAATAATGGCAGAATTGCATGGACTCCTTCACCTCCAAATGGTGAATACTCATTTACTATAAAAGCAACAAATCAGAAAGGTGCTGTTACAAAAACTTACAAAATTACACTTAATAAAAATGGATTTAGTCCACAACTTCCTCAAAAATATAATTTAACCACAAAAGTAGGAGATAATTTTATCACCGATTTTAGCGTTAAAAATAAGGCCTCCGATGTTACATATGAAATTATATCAATGCAAAAAACTGAGAGAAGAGATTCTGGTAGTTCACATTATGTTAATGTAAATTTAAATGACTATGACTTAAGGGTAATAAATGATATAAATTCTAACGATTATGGAAAACTAATATGGAATTCTGTTCCACTAAACGTTGCATTTGATAAAGTTAAAGTAACTGTTAAAGCAAGTAATCAAAAGGGTATAGAAGATTCAACTTATATCATCAAAGTGCATGGACGCGATGAAGATAAAATGAAAGTAACATATAATCCTTCAGATTTAACTTTAGATAAAAGCGATATATCTAATGGAGAATATTCTATTCCCTTAACCCTTTCTTATCCTCATATTGAACATATAGTGTCATACCCATCTGATTGCACTGTTATAGGAGAAGTAGAAGATTGCAATTTACACAACCCACATACTAACACTCCTATTCGTACTCTATACTTAGATGCCAATCTAAATCCAGGAGAATATAATATCCGCTTAATCGCTAAAGATTTTTTTCGAAAACATCACGCTATAGATGGATATCGATTGGAAACAACAATCCCTATAAAAATAATAAAGTATTCAAAATGGCTAGGAAGATGGGTTTTTGAATCAATAAGCCATTATACAGAAGCTGATAGCACCTATATTGTTATTAATGAAAATGAAATTATAGGTGCCTATGGGGCAGAGGGCTTAGGATTACCTATTTTTTCTGTAGATCAGACAGGCTATCATCTAATTCATGACTTTAAATATGAAGAGCAATACGATAGTCGTTTCAATAGGTCTCACGAAACTTTAAAATTAGTGTATTATAGTGAAATACCAGGTATACCAAGTATAAGCCAATTTAGATATTCATATATAACAATTTATGTTGACAAACCAAATAATTATTTACGATATACTAAGTTTATACAAATTAGTGATACACAAATTAATAGTTATTCTCCTCCTGACCTTTTTGACGAGGAAAATAGCCGTAATCAAATGACTAAAACCACAACTTATTACTTACCTGCCCCATAAATTAACTAAGGTGTTGCAAAAATCCGGTTGAAAAATGGTTGAAAAAAATATTTTAAGTCTTTTTAATTATGTAACAGTCACTAAGTAACTTATAAAATAGGGCCCACAAAGACATCATCCCTTTTTTCATTTTAATTGACTTTTCAATAATCTATAATTTTCCAAATGGACTATTTGTCGAAACTATCTAGCTTAATGCGATCAACTTATTAATCGGAAACAATGACGCATGATCATCACTCCAAGTAATCCCTATTGCGTAATTACCGACTAAATTTATACTTAATGGAATAATGCCATGGTGCATCTTATGATCCTTTTTTTCTCCTGTAAATTCGTCTACACAATGTGCACATTGACAGTTTTGACGAAGTTGTTGTGGCTGAAATTTAAAGATTTCATTATTATAATTTAAAATAATCCCATCTGATTCGTTATAATCAACTGTTGGACTTTGATATCCTGAGGCTTTCACTGCCTGAATTTCATTAATCGTGGCCTTTCCTAACTGATGATATGTCTTGGATACCGAATGGTCAGGGTAGCCAGAAACAAAGGGAGTTCCATAGTCACATTGTTTTGTTAAATCAGGGTTTAGAGGGAATTGGAAACTATTTGTAATACCATATTCATTAATAAAACGTGGAATTAAACTATTTCCATATAAGAAATGTTTTTTTTCACAGCCATCACAAATAAAGTAACTCATATTCTCAACAATCGCGACTGTGGGTATTTTAAGTTGATCAAACATCTCAATTCCTTTAATCACATCAATAAAGCTAATATACTGTGGTGTAGTCACTATGACTGCGGCATCAATGGGTATTAGTTGTCCTAGTGTTAACTGAATATCCCCCGTTCCAGGTGGATAATCAATTATTAAATAGTCTAACTCGCCCCAAGCTGTTCCTTTTAATAACTGGGTAATGATCTGACTGACCATCGGACCGCGTAACATTGCAGCGGTTTTTTCATCATCATGCTCTTGAGTGTAGCCAAATGACATTAACTTAACACCTTCTTTTTCCGGTGCCTTAATAAGACCATCATTAATCATTAACCCTTCAGTATTAGTTTGAACCATTGTGGGTAAACTAGGCCCATAAACATCTGCATCAAAAATACCCACTTTAAACCCTTGCTGATGTAACGCAAAAGCCATATTTACGGCTGTTGTAGACTTACCTACGCCACCCTTACAACTCGATACCGCAACAATGTGTTTAACTTGCTTTAAGCCCTCATCCAAGGGATCTTTTTGAGCTTCAATTTCAATCCTAATTTTACCCACACTAGCTAAAGATTTTAGTGCACTATCTACTAATGATCGATATTGTTCCTTTTGGTCTAATGACTCTTTCGGAATCTCAATTTCTACATTAATATCATTTTCCTCTGAAATATCAAAATGAGAAACATAACCTGCAGTAATAATATCCTGCTTAGTATGAGAATCAACTATACTTTTTAATGCTTTTATAACTTTTTCTCTATCAATCATAAGCATCAGTATAGCTAATTTTAGGTACAAAAAAAAGCGGACCTCGTTTGTTGAACAATTTGGCCCGCCCTACTCTACTAATCTCAACCACTATCCTTCTAATAAATTATGTAGTGTTGCAAATGAGTAATAGAGTATATACCCCACAATAAAACCTTCCATAAATCCAATGATACTGCCAATGAGAGAAATACTATACAATGGCAATATCTCAGTTAATATACCCACTAATCCGGGTAAAAAACCAAAAACTACTGCTAATAAAGTTACAATAAATATTAATAAGCCTAAAACTAAACCACCCGCAATGCCATAGCTTTTTGTACTTAACATGGTTCTCACCCCCTTTGATTTTGTTTAGCATATATTTTTATATACTATATTATAAATATACCCATTTTATGTTAAAAATAAACATAAATTCATTAAAAAATTTCTACTTTAATTTTTTTTAGGATACAAATCAATAAATTAATTTATATAACTTCCCTTTAAAATATTACGGGTTGCGTCATTTATTTTAATAGTAATATATTGACCTATAGACAGATTAGATTTAGGTAAAATAACAATTTGATTACCATCATTTCGTGCCTGAAATTCATTCTTGGACCGTTTAGTCTCAAGTGCCTCAATGAGTACTTTTTGATTTAATCCAATTTGAGCCTTATTTTTATTAAGTGAAATTTGGTTTTGTATTTCATTTAGCTTAATAATTCGTTGCGTTTTAATACTGTCACTAATATCATCTGGAAATTTTTTTGCTGCACGAGTATTAGGTCTTTCTGAATACTTGAATATAAATGCAGAATCAAATTTAACTTTTTGAACAACATCTACTGTATCTTCAAATTCATTTTCAGTTTCTGTAGGAAAACCAATAATAATATCTGTTGATATATTCGCATTGGGCATATATTGTCGAGTTAAATTAATTAAACTTAAAAACTCTTCTTTTGTGTACGTTCTATTCATTTTATCCAAAATACGTGTATTACCTGACTGAAGCGGCATATGTAATTGTTTACATATATTATCCCGTTCTGACATCACTTTTAACAATTTTTCTGGAAAATCTTTAGGGTGTGGTGATGTATAGCGAATACGTTTTACACCTTTAATATCACTCACCATTTGAATTAAATCAGTAAAATCAACGCCATCATATCGATAAGAATTAACATTTTGACCAAGTAAAGTAATTTGAGAAAACCCTTCTGAAACAAGTTGTCTTACTTCATGAAGTATATTAGCTGGTTCTCGACTTCGTTCACGGCCTCTAGTATAAGGCACAACACAAAACGTACAAAAATTATTACAACCACGCATGATTGCAATCCATGCATTAACACCTTCTTTTCGAGTAGGCAAAATATCAGAATATGTTTCAAACTCTGATAATGTAACATCAAAACTTTTATCCCCTTTTTCCCAAGCGGTATCAATTAATTGAGGTAACTGCTTATAACTATCTGGTCCTGCTATAAAATCAATTTTCAAATTGGGATTTTCTAAAAGTTTAGTTTTAAAATTAGTTGCCATACACCCTAAAATACCCACTATAATGATTTCATTTTTATTTCTAGAGTTTTTAATTTGATGGACACGATTCAACACTTTTCTATCTGCATTTTCTCGAACAGTACATGTGTTTATCATTATAATATTAGCCATAGATTCTACAGGAACTAATGAATAATTTTTTTCAGCTAATATCGTTTTGACAAGTTCACTATCATAGACGTTCATTTGACATCCATACGTTTCAATAAATACTTTTTTTTCCATGGAAAATAGTTTACATTATATAAAGCCTATTGTGAATTTTAAGAACCTCCGATATCATTTAATTTTCTAATTAAAAGGCGGTGTAGCCAAGTGGTAAGGCCGAGGTCTGCAACACCTCTATCCCCAGTTCGAATCTGGGCGCCGCCTCCAATATAACTTATTAGAAGGACATTATGAAACTCAAATTTATTTCTGTAGTAAGTATAACCATTATCGTATTTAGTCTGCTTATATATCATTATAATTTACCAGAATGGGTATATCCGATAACATTTTTGGTAATTATTAATACATTTCTAATTTTTAATTATAACCGTTCTAAAAATAGAAAACCTATAATAGAAAAAAGCTTAAATAACGCTGAAAAAAATCAACTTAAAGAACTTGAGATTGCTAAACGGGTTCAAACTGCATTACTTGAGGTGGAAACGCCAAAAATTGATGGAGTAAACATTGCAAAACGCTGTATTCCAGCAAATACATTAGGGGGTGACTTTTATACATTTATATCGAATTCTGTCCAATCTGTTTCTAATAAAAAAACATTACCTGGTATCATTGAATATAATAACAACCAAGAAAATATTCTTGGCATGGCTATTGGAGACGTTGCGGGTCATGGTGTATCCTCTGCACTGGTAATGGCATTATCATTTGGTATTCTGGGAAAAATTGGTCAAAGAATTACATCTCCTAAAAATGTACTTAAACGTGCAAATGAAGATATCAGAAAATTTATAATTAATTCGCAAATTAGTCATGTAACAGCTATATACTCTGTATTTTATCCGCAAACCAAAACTTTTATATATGCTTCAGCAGGGCATAACCCTGCATTATTAATTAAAAAACAAGATCAGACAATAAAAGAACTTTATTCACAAGGTGCATTTTTAGGAATGTACCCTGATGAAACTTATGAGGAACACGAAATTGTATTAGATGAAGGGGATCGGATTGTGCTATTTACTGATGGTATTATTGAACCTACAAATAATGAAAAGGAAATGTATGGCGAAAGTAGACTTAAAAAATGCTTATTAGAATATTCAACGCAGCCCATAGAGCTTTTAATAGATACGGTTCTAGATGATGTTAAACGCTTTTCAAAAAAACCCACTTTAAAAGATGATCAAACGATAATTATTATTGAATTAACTTAAAAAAATTAATTTCTAATTAAATAATTTTGCGATAGGTTGATTTTTTGAGATTCTCTTTTTTGCAATTTTCTAATCATCAGCATTACGACAATTAAAATTAGGCCACAAATAAAGTAACCTTTTCGTGGCGTAATAATAATCCATTGATAGGCAATTATTGGCCCAATAATACGACTTAAACTACCAATCCCTTCATACATTCCCATAACCTGTCCTTGGTTATTGATATTTGTATATAAAGATAGTAATGCGGGTAAAAATGTATTTGTTAGACCAATTCCTAATGATAATAAAGCAAGCATTATTAGTATTACTAATAATGAATTTGCAATAGATAAACCGATAAGCCCTATACCTATACTTAGAATTCCCAACATGCATACTAAAGCTATATTTTTAAACTTACGCCTAATAATAGACCCTTGAATAATTAAAGAAATAATTCCAGCATATACAAATAACCAACTGTTTTGCTGTGGGCTATAATTAAATAAATAATGTGTAAATACAGAGAAAGATGTTTCAAAACATGAAAATATAATCATATATGAAAAATATATAAACAAAATTAATTTGATTACGGGATCTTTTATTGAAGTAATTCCTAATTTAAATTTACTAAGACCAGATATCATCACTATATGTTTTTTAGGTTCTTTCAGTAATAGAATAGTTAATAATGATGCACAAAATGATAACCCTGAAGCTACCCATGCCGCGCTTTCATAAGCCATGCTATCACTATATAATATACCGCCTAAAATAGGTCCCAATAAAAAACCTATACCAAATGAAATTCCAATTACAGCCATTCCTCTTGCCCGGTTTTCACTTGTTGTAATATCAACTACATATGCTCTTGCAACAGCAATATTACCACCAGTAAACCCATCAAATAAACGAGCAACTAAAAACAATTCATATGATTCTGATTTAGCCATAATTAAATAGGCTACAGCAGTACCTAACTTGCTAATTACTAAAATTATTTTTCGACCATAACGATCTGATAATGCGCCTAAAATTGGTGATGCTATGAATTGAGCAAAAGAGTAAGCTCCCATTAAAATACCAATTAAAACTTTATTTACTTCAAATTGAAGCGCTAATTGGGGTAAAACAGGAATAATTAAACCAAAACCAATTAATTCAGTTGCTACAATTAAAAATAAAATACTTAACGGACGTCTTAATGAGACTGAATTAGACATAATTTATTTATATCTAATACAATTAATAACTTTGAATACAGAAGTCTTAAATTGTTGACAAATTTTTTCCGTTGTCCAATTATTTTCATACAATATGCTTAAATCAACACCTTTTATATCATCCCAATTTTTTTTAGAAATTGATTGGACAAGCTTTTTACTGTTTCGTCTTCGCTCAACAATGTAAATGAGTTTCGATTTTTTGTTTTTTTTTGCATTCACTTTATTTTAATATCTCCTAAATAATAGATTTATAATAACCTGATTCCTAAATATAAGACTCACACCAGAGCGCATACGAATTACTGAACCTGCACTAACTACAACCGGATTCGTTATGATAGTATTCTTATCTATTATCACTTCCTCAGGCCAATAAAGTACTTTGCTAGGAATTGGATCCAAGAGCGGTTGGTTTAAGCGGGCTGGCGAGGATCCATTAGAATTTTCGTCAATTTGCAGGTCATATTTAACGTTGGTTAACGCATTAGCCCCCTTAATAAATGAAATAGTTAATGGAACATCCGCAAAAAGATTAA
>CAXFGY010000013.1:0-18513 GCA_964002605.1 uncultured Candidatus Marinamargulisbacteria bacterium | reverse complement strand
TGTTTGAAGTCGTGGAACAAATTCAGGAGTTTACGGTCATTGGTATTAATTATGATGAAAATTATATTCATATTTGTTGTGCCAAGGATAAAGCGCGAGAGTTATGGGTTATAAAAAATAGTCAAGAAGTGACATTAACTGAGGCGTTAAGAGTACAATATAATATCGCCCCTTTAGGTTCATTGCAGGATGAATCTCGCTCATAATCAATTAAAAGAGTCTTTTTTATATTTTTTAGTAACAATTAAACGGTATAGTGCGTATACCATTGATAATTATCGACGTGATATTGAGCAGTTTTTACACTGGCTAGAAGATCGTCCATTGACTACAGTATCGTTAAAAGAGTGTAGAAAATTTATTGTTTCATTATCGACGAAAGCGTATTCATCACGAACGCTGGCTAGAAAAATAGCCGCGTTACGTTCTTATTGGCGGTTTTTAATTCAGCAGGATCATGCTATTACAAATCCATGGCGATTATTAAAGCCGCCGACTCAGTCCCAGACCTTACCTAAAGTGATTGATACGGATCAGCTAAATGATTTTTTAAGTCATTTGTCGTCGGGGTCCCCAAAAATGATACGAGATCGTTTGGTGATTGAATTATTGTATGCAACGGGAGTGCGTGTCACAGAGTTGGTGAGTATCGATCTTGATGATATTAATTTTGATCATCAGACTATTCGTATTTTAGGCAAGGGAAATAAGGAACGGCTCGTTCTTTTTGGACGTCCTGCGAAGCAATGTTTAATGACGTACCTTCAGCAAGTCCGGCCATTATGGGCATGTCAAGATAATGACGCGTTGCTGATTAACAATCATCGCAACCCACAATTTAGAGGTCAGCGACTAACAGTGCGTACGATTCAACGCGTTTTGAGTAGTTTAAGTCTCCAGTCTGGGTTTGTAATGACGCCGCATACGTTACGTCATAACTTTGCAACAGATATGTTAAATGCAGGGGCAGATTTAAAAACGATACAAGAGTTATTGGGACATTCTAGTTTAAGAACAACACAAATATATGCGAAGTTATCGGATCAGTTTGCATTAGATGAGTTAGTGAATCACCATCCTTTTTTTAAACAGAAATTGGAGTAACTGTAATGATTCAATTGCTACGGGGCTTAATTTTTTACTATGAGGCTTTTACAAAGTAGAAAAAACGATTGATTGCGATGTCGCCAAAGGCATAAGATTTGCAATTTATCGCCTGAGGAAGAGGTGCAGCGCTACATAAAGATGGTGAAAACACCCCTATTAGGCACAAATAAACTCAGGGCGCCATTAGGCGCTGTGAAATAAAGGGGGTACATTAATGCTTAATAAGCAGTTAACATTATGAGCAATGGCGTCCATAAAGAACTGAAATTGGAACTTAGCATGTCGACGATAGCGTGCTCGTTTTTCACATTTAGAAAAGATGCTTTCAAAAGGCGCTCTCACCAATGAGCACCATCGATTATGGTCTTTGTTTTGCCTATCCATATCATGTTTAAGAATAGCACCGGAGACGGCGCCTCGTATCGCCATGGGAATCGGTGTATTTTTTTATCAATAGGATTTATCGCCAAACACCATTTATCTACCTCGCGGACAAATTTTCTTTTATTTTCTTAATGATCTTTTTGAATAGCTTACTGATACCTTTGTTTCGACTCGTTCTCGAAATCGACCAAAATAGGCGTGATCTGGTGTTTGTTCAAAGGCTGTAAATCCACAAAACTATTTGAACACTAAAACATAGTGTAAACAATCCTCCACCTTTCAATCCGATAAGTCATAGAAAAATAGTGGTGTTGAATTCGTTTTTAAACTTTAAGTTCTTTTGATGTTACTAAGCGCTCATATTGTTCCTTTGCAAATACGTCTGTCATTCCTGCAATATAATCACAAATAACCCGTTCTAATTGGAGATGTTTTATTTTTTCTATATATTTTTTAGGGAGTAATTTAGGTGTATCTTTAAACGTTTTAAATAGTGTTTGGATAATATTTTTTCCTGTGATATTCATTTCTGATACATGCTCATGATGATAAAAATGCGTCGCTAAAAAATGTCTTAGTTCTCTATTTTTTTCATTCATTTCGGGACAGAAAGAAACAATCGGGTAACGATGCTTTTGAAGTGCTTGGACAGAGGATAATGAATGGGTTTTTAAGTTTTTTTGACTATTATCGCTGACATTGATGATTTGAGCTGAAATTAAATAACTATTGATTAAGTGGCATCTTTGAGACGGATCTAAGTTCACATATTTTTTTTGAATAATTTTTTTAGCTTCTTGCCATAATGTCACTTTTTGGTCTAAATCAGATTCTTTTAATAATTTTATTCTTAGGCCATCATCAATATCATGGTTGTTATAGGCGATTTCATCTGCAATATTTGCAATTTGTGCTTCTACTGTAGTCAATGTATTAAGTGTATGTTTTTTAAGGCCTTCTTTGACTTCGAAAGACAGGTTTAAGCCATCAAAATGAGGATATTTTTTTTCAATATGTTCAATAATTCTTAAACTTTGAATATTATGTTCAAATCCGCCGTGGTGTTTCATTAAGAAATTTAGTTTTCTTTCTCCTGAGTGCCCAAAAGGCGGGTGGCCTAAGTCATGTGCCAGCGCAATACATTCTGTCAGATCTTCATTTACTTGTAGTAGACGTGCTAGATGGCGACTAATTTGTGCAACTTCAATGGTATGAGTTAATCTAGACCTTGAGTGGTCAGAATAAGATGCAATTAGTACTTGAGTTTTGTGTTTAAGGCGTCTAAATGCCTTGGAATGAATAATACGATCTCTATCTCTTTGAAAGCAAGTTCGTGAAATAGAAAGCGGCTCATCAACGGTTCGTCCTAGACTTTCTCGGCTTTTTATAGCAAATGGCGCTAAGCATTGATACTCTAACGCTTCAAAATGCAATCGCAATTTATACTAATGAATAGCGAATGAAAGAAGTAATAGCCGTGTTTGCAGGTAAAATTTGTTTGATACTTTGTTTATCATCTTTAATGTATGCTTGTTCATTTAGGCAGATTTCTTTATAAAATTTATTAATTCTTCCTTCCATGATTTTTTCAATGACATTTTCAGGCTTCCCTTCACTTTTTGATTGTTTTTGAATAATTTCTTTTTCATTTTTAATATCACTTTCTTTTACATCTTCTGGTTTAATATAAGTGGGGTTAGTAGCGGCAATATGCATTGCAATGTTTCTACCTAATTCAGGGTCAATTGTATTTGAAAAAGTAACAATAACACCAATTTTTTGGTTTGAGTGAACATAGGAAGAAATCGCACCATCTGAATGTACGGTTTGAAATTGTTTAATAGTAATATTTTCTCCTAACTTTAGAATATAATCTGAAATTTCTTCCTTACTAATTGCATTAATATCATTATCTTGTATTTTTTGAGTTAAAATTTTTCGATTAATTTCATTTCCTAGCGTTGTAAAATCATCATTTTTCGCCACAAAGTCAGTTTCGCAGTTTAGCTCTAATATTACTGCTGTATTGGTTTCTGTTGTAATAAATATTTTTCCTTCATTGGTAGATCGTTCAGCCTTTTTTGATGCATTCGATAGGCCTTTTTCGCGGAGATATTTCATGGCATTTTCAAAGTTCCCTTCAGACTGTGTTAATGCTTTTTTACAATCCATTAATCCAACACCCGTTTTTTCTCTTAATTCTTTGACAAGTGATGCAGTTATTTCCATTGAATCAATCTCCCTATGCGTTTATTTTTTCGGTTGTTGAGATAGTAGACTTTTCATTACTAGTATCATTATCTTGACTAGCATCTTTTTTTTCAGCAGTATCTTCTTTTTTAGAGTCCCGTTGTTCGATATTTGTCTGAGAGGCAGGGTCATCTTTGAATTCAGAAAGCGCAATATTATTTTGCTGATTTCCAGCGTTAATTGCATTTCCAACAATTGAACATAATAGCTTAATAGAACGAATAGCATCATCATTTCCAGGGATACAATAATCAATTTCAGAGGGGTTAGAGTTTGTATCAACAACACCAATAATTGGAATTCCCAGCTTTGAAGCTTCTTTAATAGCCAACTGTTCTTTGTTTGTATCAATAACAAAAAGCATCGCAGGAGTTTGTATCATGTCTTTAATTCCGTCCAATGAGTGAGCCAGGCGAACATGATTTTTTCTAATTCTAGAGGCTTCTTTATTTGAAAGTTTGTTAATAGAGTTATCCTCAATCATTTGAGAATATTTTTTGTATTTATTAATACTTTTTCGAATAGTAGCAATATTTGTTAATGTTCCACCTAACCAACGGTGATTAATATAAGGCATGTTGCATCTTAGGGCTTCTTCTTTGATTGTATCTTGCGCTTGTTTTTTAGTACCCACAAACAAAATAGTCTTATTCTCACTAGCAGCGTTTTTAATGATAGTGTAAATATTTTTAATAATTTTTATTGTTTGTTGCAGATCAATGATATGAATACCATTACGAGATGTAAAAATATATTGTTTCATTTTTGGGTTCCAACGTTTAGTTTGATGACCAAAGTGGACACCACATTCAAGAAGTTGACGCATTGTTACAACTTCATTGTTATTTTCTTGACTCATGATTTTTCCTTAGTTGCACTAGTCTTTTATCGTAAAACTAGTTAAAAGTTAGATTTTATCTTATAATGTAAGATAATTAATTTTATATTACCGGATTATTTACTAGAGTGTCAATAATAAGTTACTTGGGGTAAAGAAACAAGATATAGTCTAAATCCTTCACCTCTTTTGTAATTGTTGTGCAAAAAAGTATGACGAAGCAATTTTTAGATGGTGAAAAATTTTATGTAGATTTAATTTGCAAAAAGAGTGATCAGATTTAAAAGGTAGGCCAAGGGTATTTTTTGATAATAAAGCTATAATATTGCCATATAGTTTTTGTAGTATGAATAGAGTAATTTCTATAATCGGGAATTGACATTGTTGAGATGTGGGATACTTTAACATAAAGTAGTTTGCAATATAATTAAAGGAGGTTAATTTGAAAATGAACAACTTACAGCCATTAATTTTATTTGGAGCTTCCAATATAGGTAATTGTCACAATATATTAAACCATTTAAACCAGTATAAGGTTCATACAGCGAGATCTCTACAAGAATTATTATCTAAATATCGTGATAATTATAATAAAATTGCAATTGTTTTAATATCGGTGAATATTTTTGATGAGTCCGAATGGGAGGTTTTGCGAGAGATAAGAAAGACGTCTCAGAATACGCCTATAGTCTTTTTGTCTAATGAGTATAATATTACATTTGCGATCAATGCGATTAAAGAAGGGGCATATGATTGTATAATGGGACCTTATAATAAACGTCGTTTTTTACATACTATTGAGCAAGCGATTTATACCAAGCAGCATTCTGAAAAAGTATTTAATTTATTGAATTCAGCAACTCAAGTCCCATTGCAGGAAGCCTTAGTGGATCTAAATCTAACAGGAGACACGATGTTACAACAATTATACTTTGATCAATTAAAGGGAGAGCTGGGAGATATATTTGACATATTATTGGAGTTTTATGAAAAAAAATATCCAGAAGGCCTTTTATTTTACAAGCTTTTTGAAGAGCAATTTAGTAGTTTTATCCACAAAAAAAGAAGCTTAAACACAACACCCCACATATTAGTTATAGATTATAATCAACAAGACCGCAACCATCATAGTCATTTTTTATCTGATTATAATGTCCACCAAGCTGGAAGCAAAGAACACGCAATTGATATTATCACTAATAACACTCAAATTCAGTTCGTATTACTAACAATTCCTTTTCCAGACCATTCAGAGTTAACGTTTATTAAACAGTTAAATAAAACCTTACCAAAAGTAGTTATTATTTTATTAACAGATTTTAAACATTTAGATCTTGCTGTTACAGCACTTAATGTTGGGGCATCGGATTATTTGAATAAGCCGGTTGTAAAGTCAGAGTTATTGTCAATGATTTCTTTAGTTCAAAATCAAATTTATTTTAAAGAGTTTTTTATGAATTTCAAAAAAAAATTCATTCAAAATTATTTATCAGAAGAAATGAAACATAGGCTTTTAGAGCAATTGGTTAAGAACCGTACCATTCATAATAGAGATATTTTTATGAGGGATATTTATTTAGTTTTTCCGGAACTTGATTGTAACACTATTGCTGATGATAGCATCATTTCTAATAAGATATTTAAAAATGGCATTTCTGAAGTTATAACTAGTTTTCAAAAAAAGACCATTGATTACTCTCAGATTATTATAAATAAAGCACTCTAAAGTCTTATATGATATTAAAAGGCTAACTTGGCTTTGTCTCGAAATACCTAATCTTTACAATTTTCGCCTTAGTTATGAAGTTCTTCTGCACCGCATTAGGCGACAAATTGCAAATCTTAGACCTTTGACGATATCTCAAAATCGATCGAAGTTTTTATTTTGCGACAGTCCCAACTGAGTTAGTCTCTAATGACTATTTTTTTATCATTAACAATAGATATTATTTTAGAGGCTTTATTATAATAAGGTGCATATGGGGCCCAAATAAAGTCAATATCAGAGCGTATTTTTTTAGGAATAGAGGCAATAGTAGATGAGGCAATATCGTGTTCAAAATTAATACTAGTAGATAAAATAGGTGCATTAATTGAATCAATGAACCAATTTAATGGAATAAAGTCAGGATAACGAACAGCAATCGTATTTTGCCCACCAGTTAATTCATCTGGTATCGCAGTGTTTTTTGGCAAAATGATAGTAGTTGGGCCAGGCCATAGTTCGTTTAAAAGTTGATATTGTTTAGTCGATAAGGGTGTTTGAACAAGTGTTGCTAATTGGATAAAGTTAGAAATTAACCATAAGAAAGGTTTGTCCATAGAACGCTTTTTAATAGCAGCAAGGCGCTGATGGTTTTTAATGTTGCCAATGCAGACAAGGCCTAAAATTGTATCACATGCAATTGCGCCAAGTTCACCTTTTTTAATTCGATTTGCGTAGTGATAAAGCTCTTGTAATAGAATGGGCATCGTTTATTTGAATGGCAGGTGTAGGCAGTTGGTAACATAGTTGTTAATTTGATCATATGAGTCAATTGTAGGTGTTTTTGCTGTTGGTGATAGCCATTCTCCAGAAATTATTGGAGAAGAAGTAGGTAATAATTGTTGAGCTAAGATACCTTTTAATGTATATGTTAAAAAAAATGGATCGATAGAGAAACTCGCTAATCTTAATAATGCATCTTTACATTTGTGAGTGTGAAGTGTTGCTAACACAAAATGACCGGTGTAAGCAGCTTCAATGGCTATCTTAGCGGTTTCAGCATCTCTAATCTCCCCGATCATAATGATATCGGGGTCTTGTCTTAATATTGCGCGTAAACCTTTTGAAAAAGTATAGTTCATGGAGGAATTAATCTGAGACTGCCTAATACCTGTCAAAGGGTATTCAATGGGATCCTCTAAGGTAACAATATTTTTTTTAGTATCTTGTTTAAGTTGATTAAGGATACTGTATAGTGTTGTTGATTTTCCTGACCCTGTTGGCCCAGTAACTAAAAATAAACCAGATTTGTGATCGCTTAATTGATATAGTTGCTTAGTAATTAGTTTAGAAAACCCTAATTCAGATAATTTTAATTTGTTTTCCTTTTTAAAGAGTCGAAAGACAAAATCACTACCATGATAACTTGGAATACTAGAGACTCGAATAGGGTGAGTTGTTTGATGAACATTCAGCAATATATGGCCATCTTGTGGTATATTTTGAATCGATAAGTTCATATGAGCATGGAGTTTAATTAATGGGCTTAGATTAGATCCTTTCAGTTGCTCAAATGGAATCCGTTGTAGGTGTCCATGAATTCGAAATTGACAATCAAAACGTTTTGAGGCCGTTGCAAAAAGATGGATATCTGATGCGCCCTTAATAACACCCATTAGTAATAATGGATATAATATCATGTCGGTTTCTGGAGAAGCATAAGGCATAAATAGCAACTGATAAAATTGCCACTCTGATATGAGGTGTATTTCAATATCATGTTGTGGAAAGTGACTTTTAATAAATTGGGGCGAGTAGTCAGGAATAAAAGTATAAACGCCAATTTTGTGGTTACTAAAATAATTGGGAAAAAAAGTGTAGTTGATATAGGTATTATGACAAAATAGTTTGTAAACTCCAGGATCAAATAATAAAGAGGAAGACGTATTTTTGTTTAGGGGAATTATTTTAGTGGTCAATCTGAAATTAATACTTGTTTAAGTACATCAATTTCATCAAGAGAACGGCCTGTTCCTAGGGCAACACATTCTAAGGGGTTAGCCGCAATTGATACATTAATATTAGTTTCAGATTGAATATGTCTATCTAATCCGTTTAACAGAGCACCTCCACCTGCCAATGTGATGCCACGGTCCATAATATCTGATGAAAGTTCAGGAGGTGTTTTTTCTAAGGTCGTACGAATACCGTCAATAATAACACGAATAGGTTTTGCAAGTGCTTCACGAATTTCAGTGCTGGTAATTGTAAAAATTTTAGGAAGCCCTGAAACTAAATCTCTTCCTCGAATTTCTAATGTTTTTTCTTCCTTCATTTTAAACGCAGACCCTAATTTTATTTTGATATCTTCAGCAGTTCGCTCGCCAATTAAAAGACGATAGTTTTCTCGGCAATGAGATGTAATCGCGGCATCCATTTCATCTCCAGCAACGCGTATTGATTTGGCAACAACAATTCCACCTAGGGATATTACGGCTACCTCTGTTGTACCACCACCAACATCAACAATCATGCTTCCAGATGGGTCAGACACAGGAAGATTTGCACCAATTGCAGCTGCCATTGGCTCTTCGATTAAGTAGGCTTCTTTTGCACCAGCTTGGTAAGTCGCATCTAAAACTGCCCGTTTTTCAACCCCAGTAATGCCAGAAGGAACTCCCACAATAATCCGAGGTTTAAAAAATGTTTTTTGAGGCAATGCTTTTTTAATAAAATATTTCAGCATTGTTTCAGTAATTTCAAAGTCTGCAATCACGCCATCTCGCAAGGGGCGCACGGCAATAACATTTCCTGGGGTACGACCAATCATACGTTTTGCTTCATCACCAACAGCAAGAACTAGATTTTTTTGGTTATCTAATGCAACAACTGAAGGTTCTTGAATAATCACGCCATTACCTTGAGCAAAAACAAGAGTATTAGCTGTTCCAAGGTCAATGCCTAAATCATAACGAAAATTAGAAAATATTTTGTTTAATGACAAATTAGTAAGTTTAAATTGTTTGAACATAAAATTAACACCTTAATTTAAAAAAAAATCAATACCAAGAAATGTATTATAGCATTCTAACTCTTTGAGGTAAAACAGTTTCATAGGCAGTGGACATTTTAAAGAAAGGTTGAGATCGTTGTTATTGCTATATTTTTAATTTTTGGCAGTGAAGAGGACCAGTCATATAAAGGTCAGCGCCGCACATGTGATATTGGAAATTATAAAAATCAGGAAGAGATATATTAGGATGAGATTTGGGTAAATTAAAGGCAGATAAATTAGCTTCTCTTCCTAATATATTGGGCGCAATAAAAAAATGCCCCCAATCAACAATTTTTTCACATAATGCAGATGAAAATACGTGTTGCCCACCTTCAATTAAAACGTCTTGTAAATTTAATGCGCCTAATTTTTGTAATAAAGCATGCCAATCCAGTCCATAAGGGGTTTCAGGGAGCTCCCAAATCGTAGCAACTTTTTGCAACTGCGTAAGTTTATCTGCTGGACATCGAGATGAAGTACATATAATCGTTTCAGAGGCATGCCTGGAGGCAAGAACTTGGGAAGATAAAGGCGTTTTTCCTGTGGGATCTAATATAACCCGTTTTGGTAAGTGATAGCCATTGCGAAGCAGTTTGTACCTGACATCAAGCTTTGGGTTATCAGCCAGTATAGTCCCAACGCCTACAATAATTGCTTGAACTGTACGGCGCAAGCGATGGACACGTTTAAGCGCTTCTGTGGAAGTAATGTAACGCCTGGGATTATTTTTTTCTGCAATAATGCCATCTAAGCTCATTCCTACTTTCAAATGAACGAATGGTTTTTTATTGATAATTGCAGAAAAATAACCCCCATTTGTTTGTAGTGCTTTTTCTTTGCACAATCCAATTTTTACTTGAATCCCAGCCTTTTTTAAAAGTGTCGTAACCGGAAGCCTCTTTGTTGCAGGGTGGGGATCAATGATGGGAAAAGTTATTTTACTGATACCTGCAGCAATAATTGCATCTACACAAGGAGGTGTCTGCCCATAATGAGTACAGGGAGATAAAGAAACCATCATTGATGCGCCCCTCGCAGCAGCACCTGCTTTTTTTAATGCAACCACTTCAGCATGATCTAAGCCATAGCCAAGGTGATAGCCAGTGGCAATAACAGTATCACCTTTATAAACTGCAGCGCCGACAATAGGGTTGGGAAACGTTTTACCCTTATATCGAAGCGATTGAGATATTATTTTTGACATTAGACGTTTTTCAAATAAGGTATAGTTTGACATCAGTCTTAATTAATCATTTCAGAGTATGCGATATCGCCATTGAAGTAAATATTAAGGATGCCCCCCTTTTCGATTTTATAGGTTAAGTCAACTTGATCACCTGCGGTATGAAATTTATCATAGAGCTTTAGCGTTGTTGTTGTTAGATAAGTAATTTGCACTTGTTGTTTGGGCCATCCATCTAAAATATCAAAGTGAATATGTGTTCGTAGTTTTTGATTTTGAGAAAAAAAACCACGTGACAATGGTTGTGTCGTTACTGTTAAGGGGAAGCCATTACTAAGTACAATAGAAATAATATTACTTTCATTGAGCACATTGTTAGGTGAGGGAGTTTGCTTAATAACAGTATTTTTTGGGAATAACGCTGAGAATTCTTCATGTTCCACTTTTAAAGTAATGTTCTTCGCTTTAAGTAACCGATCAACTTCTTTTTTTGTTCGTCCAATTAAGTCAGGGGCAATTATAGGCGCTGAACCAGAAGAAACAAATAAGCGAATTTCTCGATTTTGTTTTACAGTACGACCAGGTGATGGACTCATATCAATAACAGTTCCTAGCTTATATTTCGAGTAAATACGATTAGATGACAATTTGATGCGGAAATGAGAAGACTTTAAAACTGTGATTGCGTGTTCTATGGGCATTCCAACGACATTAGGCAATAATTGAGTTGGAATTGCATTGACATAGCTCATATACCAGAACATCATTAGTCCACACATGCATAAGATAGCGCCACTGCATAGACTCCAGCGTAACCTATTTTTTTTTGTATTTTCTTTTTGCTTCCTAATCTCATGAGCAATTTGTTTCTGAATCATTGTTGGTGGACGATTTGGGTTACTTACATCTAAAGGTAGAAGACCTTTATAGGCTTTAATGAGAGAGTTAATTGAGCCAAACCGTTGTTGGTAGTCACTATCAAGACATTTCATTATTAGTAAGCCAAGTCGATTGGGTATTTGAGGGTCTCTTTTTATAAATGTAGCCGGGTTATTAACCAGATTTTCTTTATATTGATTAATTGAAAAAGTAAATGGGTAAGGCCAGTTATTACTAAATAAAAAATAACACAAAACCCCAATCGCATAGATATCTGATGCAATAAAAAAACTTCTCTTATAAATAAATTCAGGCGCAAGAAATAAGCAATCATCCAGAACCGCTGTATTGGGTAATAATGCTGCTAATACATCAACCCCAACAACAGGGTGAAGTACTTTTAGCTGCCCATTTTGGTTAATATTGAGCAGAGATGTTGAAATTGAGCCACAATATAGTTGGTGTTGCTCAAAGAGCAATAACAACTGTAGTAATTGTCTAACAAATGACCATAGTACTTTTAAGTCCCATCCATTGGGTTGTTGCAAGTAAGATTCTAGTGAAACTAAATGAGACTCATTTTCATGAACAGTAAAAAATGATTGTCCATCAAAAACATAGTCTATCATTGGAATAAGTAGGTCATGTTTCAGTTCAATTAATTTTTCAGAATGTTCAATTAAGCGTTTTATTAGTAACGCATTTTGAGAAGGAACTTTATATTGCCAAATAAGTAACGGCTGCTTTGTGTTTACATCTATCCCATGATAAGAGTATGCAATCACATTTTCATAAAAAGGCGTAGTAATGGAGTACTTAAGTTTTAGTAATTTGATTTTATTTTTCATTCGTCATTGGTATTTTATGATAAATAATAAAATTATCAATTAGGAAAGAAAAAGAGTTTGGGGATCGATAAAATGCATTAAGGTTACCATTAGGAAGTTTAATAGGTGTTCGTTTACGGTTAGACGTCATAAAGGAAATAATCTCATTTTGGCTAGGAGAGTAGTGGAGTAGAATATCCCGCTTTGAAACCATCATAGATGTTAATGAAGAGGACACACTTTCTGACCATTGGGGCTGATTAGTCGTTATATCCCTCAACGATAATATCTCACGAGTTGAATCATAAGTCAGTATATATTTTTCTTGTATCCATTGATAAAGTGATTCAGAAATGGTTAATGGCAATACACTATTTGTATCGATATTAACATGGTAACGAGCGAATTTACCAGCAATAACTAGTCCATTATTCCATGTGGTTTCAATTTTATATACTGGTTTAGGCAATGAAATAGATCTGCTAGTAGTGCCTTCAAATAGATCAATAATATCAAGGCTTTGCTGATATAATATGCCTGCTTTGCCAGAGTGTCCAATAAATGCGAAATCTTTGATCGGAGCTAATTTTTTTTGCCATAATATATTGCCATCAGCAAATGAAATACTCGCAATGTAATTGGATTTTGTATGGCAAATGAGTTGCGGGTAGTTTAAGCGAATAAACATGATTTCTTGATCTGTAATTGACCATTTTTTGAAGCCGGTTGTATAGTCTAATACCGTTAAGTAGCCCTTCTTATCTAAGATAAAAATTTGGTTAAATTGAGAATCAAAAAATGAAATAGGGGCAGACACCTTATGGGACCAAACTAGAGCGCCTAATAATGACCTTTTTTCAATAGTATTTGTAGACTCTTTAGGAACAAGAATTATTTCTGATTGATAAAATTTTATAGGGTGTGCATTATTGTAGGAAATAGGATAGGTCTCTAAAAATCCTTGTATTAGAGAATTTAATACAAAGATCAATATAGTAGTAAATTTACTTACGTTTTTTAACAATTCCTTGTTTTTGTTTGAGATTTCGACGAATATCAATTTGCTTTTCTTCTGACTTTTTTAAAAACTGACCTAATTTATCTTCAAAAGTATTGTTTTTTGATTTACGATGTAAAAATAAGCCAGGATCTGAAGGTTTAATAGCAGCACTTTCTGGTGCGGATAATGCTTGTTTTATTGAAAAATCAAGTTTGTTTTTATTGTTTCTACCTAATACTTTAACAGATACTGTATCGCCTAATGCAACATGTTGGTTAATATCAGTGACAAATTCATTAGCAAGTTCAGAAATATGAACTAAGCCTTCTTCTGAGTTAGGCAAACGAACAAACGCACCAAAATTTGTAATATTTGTTACTACACCATCATAAATATTTCCAATAACAGTTTTATCATCATCTGGGGTACTAGATGTAGAGGCATTTGAGTGAGGTACATCAGAGGAACTAGCTGGTTCAGACTTACTATCACTAGAGTGCATATCATGTTCTTCTTGCATTAATTAAATCAACTCCTTATTTGATTAGATTACCAGCATCATGTTTATTGCTGCAGATGAAATATAGTTTCATAGTTGTGAACATACCCAAGTTCTTTTTTTGCAAGATAATGCCAATACCAAGGTTTTGTAGATAATGAAATATTATGGTTTATAATATTATACATATTTTTTTGTTCTATTAAGTTATTTGACATTATTTTATACTCACGTGTGAGTACATTATACCTAAAAATATTTTTGATTCCAATATAACAAATATAAATTAAAAGAGATAAAGTAACAATATTTAATATAATCAAGCGAAATGAATAGTTCATTGCGGAATTAATGAACTATCCATTAATAAGCAGTGCAGGGCTAAACTTAAAGTAACTTGCAGCAGTGCCCAGTTGTTCTTCAATACGGAGAAGTTGATTGTATTTGGCGACACGATCAGTACGACAAAGTGAGCCTGTTTTAATTTGACCTGCATTTACACCCACTGCAAGATCTGCAATAAAAGTATCTTCGCTTTCACCTGAGCGGTGAGAAATAACGGCAGTGTACTTAGCTTGATTGGCCATTTGAATTGTTTTTAAGGTTTCAGTAACAGTTCCAATTTGGTTCGGTTTAATTAAAATCGAATTAGCGACATCTGTATTAATACCTTGTTGTAATAATTTTGGATTGGTAACAAATAAGTCATCTCCGACTAGTTGGATAGAATCTCCTAAAGTTTCTGTTAGCGTTTTCCACCCTTCCCAATCTGATTCATGAAGACCGTCTTCAATAGAGACTATCGGATAGTGGGTACATAAATATTGATAATAGGAGACCATTTCAGAGGCTGATTTAGTAATCCCTTCGCCAGCTAAACAGTAGGTTCCATTATGGTAAAGTTCAGAAGCTGCGACATCCAGAGCAAGGTGAATCTCATTTCCAGGTTGATAACCTGCTTTATTAATCGCGGTCATAATAAGTGAGAGAGCATCTTCATTTTTGGCTAGAGAAGGTGCAAAACCACCTTCGTCACCAACCGCTGTATTAAGCTGACGATCTTTTAGAATTGTTTTTAGACAATGAAATATTTCTGTGCCCATTTGCACTGCATCACATATATTTTGAGCACCCGTAGGCATAATCATAAATTCTTGGAAGTCTATGCTATTATTGGCATGGGCGCCACCATTTAATATATTCATCATTGGAACAGGCATCACAGAGGAAGATACGCCGACAAGTTGACCTAAATAGTGATAGAGGGGCATTGATAAATCTTTTGCGGCTGCTTGAGTGCAAGCCATAGAAACACCCAAAATAGCATTTGCACCTAACTTTTCTTTATTTTTTGTTCCATCTAATTCAATCATTATTTGGTCAATTTCAGACTGGTTTTTAATAGGTATGCCTACGATAGCACTTGAAATAGTTTTGTTGACATTGTCAACCGCAGTTAAAACGCTTTTACCAAAGTATGTATTAGGTTTATGGTCACGAAGTTCAAGCGCTTCATGAGATCCGGTTGATGCGCCAGATGGTACAATGGCACGACCAATTGACCCACTGGAGGTGGTCACTTCAACTTCAACTGTGGGATTACCGCGTGAATCTAAAACTTGACGTGCATGAACTTTTGAAATTGTTGACATTACTATTACTCCTAGCTAGTTTCTAAACATTATTGTATTTTTATTATAACATTAATAATAATGAGGAGCACCCCTTTAGGTAATGTTGTGTCATCGTCCAATATCTACAATTTTTATCTTTGTTAGTTAATCTAGCTAGACCCTCTTAGTTGAGCGATTATTCATTTAAATTCCTTTCTCACATTGTAATACATAATAGTTTTTTTACCTAAGATCTATAAAAAAGCATAATGATAAAGGATATATTTTAATTTTATTGATTATGACATTTTTTTTATGATTTCATTGTTGAATAAGGCTATAGTTAAACTCAATTAGTTTCTCAATTATAGTGATACAGTTGCTCTGAGATAATCTGATCAGATTGAGCATCTATCTGAAAAAAGTCATATATTAGATCAGGGGTATCCTTATTAAGCCAAATTAAATCATCATACGCCATCACAGTCCCTTGGTATCTTCCTTTTATAGAAAGACCATTCCCTTTAGCAGACCATATTACTAAAAAGCGATTATTGGGTTTAGGGTAAACGACTCCTTTAAGCATTCCTTTTCTGTATTTATGTGTATTATGAAGCCATTTACTAGGTTTAAACTGACTTGGAAATGCTAATTGATTTTCCTGGATCCAACCTAAATTTAGTTTTCCTGACTCACTTGTAATAAATGCCCAGTCCTTTTGATAGGCAACAATGCGGACACGTTGAGATAACTTAACGTATTGATTCAACCGAGCGCCTTCTCGTGGATGGGATGATAATTGAGTTGATTCTAATACAAGTACAAAAGGACCTTGTTCACCCTGAAATTGTCCAGGAATTTTTACATGGGCAGGTACCATTATGTTAGGTGAGGGCGACTTGTAAACCGACCACCAATATATTTTAAGTAGTCCAAAAGCAGTTGCAACCCCAAGAATAATCATAAATAAGATAATTAACTTTTTTGTAGTAGGTGGCGTTAATTTATGTATGATCATTTTTATAGTATAACGAGGAGTATAAAAAAAATGAAACACAGATTATACTTATTTTATGATAAATATAAATAAGTTAATTGAAATGGCAATATTAGAAGACACGCCAGATGGTGATGTAACACAGAGATGTTTAGGTGAATTTGACGGGCAGTGTACCGCTCAGTTAATTAGTAAACAAAAGGGCATTTTTTATGGAGAGATGATCATTAACGCCTGTTGTAGTAGCCATCTAGGCCCTATTGATGTAAGTCTTTACGTCAAGGATGGACAGTCTATTGGAGAGCAACATTTGATTGCAGAATTACATGGTAATATTAGTATACTTTTAATTATTGAGAGAGTAATGCTCAACTATCTACAACGTTTATCTGGTATAGCAACCATCACAAATCATTTTGTAAAGAGACTAAACAATTCTAAAATTCAAGTGGTTGATACACGAAAAACAACGCCTAATATTCGTCAACTAGAAAAGCAAGCCGTCATTGCAGGGGGAGGGCATAATCACCGGGGCTCATTATCTGATATGGTATTAATTAAAGAAAATCATATACGTTATTTTTTAGCTAATAATAAAGTTAAAAAACTCGGGGAAAAAATTAGACAATTTAAACAGAAAAACATAGGTTTTAACGTTGAAGTTGAGATTGAATCACTAAGCCAATTAACACTTTTTCCCCTTGAGAGTGTTGATTTTATTATGTTAGATAATTTTACACGAGAGGATATTCCAAAATCTATAGCCATCATTCGGGCAAAGTACCCAAATGCAAAAATTGAAGTATCTGGTAATATCACGCTAGACACGATTAAATTATATCGTGAATATGATATTGATCGTATTTCAGTAGGATCTTTAACCCATTCCGTAGAGGCCCTAGACTTAAGTTTGCTTCTTCAATAAATTTATAATATAAAAAAATTGCTTAAAAATTAAAAATCAATTTTATAGTAATAGGCAGATATATGCTCGATTTAAACCAAAAAACAGTTTATGATCACTTAAGTTACAAAGAATTAGTTTCTGCCTATAAAAAATGTCAAGCATGCAGCCTTTACACTAGTCGAAATAATGTTGTGGTTGGAAGTGGTAGAATACCATCCTCGGTCATGATTATTGGAGAAGGGCCTGGTGCTCAAGAGGATTTGGTAGGAAAGCCTTTTGTAGGACGATCTGGACAGTTATTAACAAGTTTGTTAACGTCAGCGGGATTTAATCGTGAAGAAGATATTTATATTGCAAATACAGTTGCATGTCGTCCACCTGGAAATCGTAACCCTAATCAATCAGAGATAGAGTCCTGTCAGCATTTTTTATTACGACAGATTCATTTAGCTCAACCCAAAATTTTATTATTACTTGGGAACCCATCATTAAGAATGGTTTTGGGGGATGAGTTGCAAATCACTAAAGTAAGAGGCAAGTGGTTTCAAAAAAATATATACTATATGACACAACCATTGCACATAATCCCTTTATTTCATCCTTCTTATTTATTGCGCAATGCATCAGAAAAGTCCGGAGGAGCAAAATGGCTGACTAGGAAAGACCTTGAAAAGGTAAAAAAAATGCTAATCCCGTAGCATTGTTTGTTCAGGAACAACTGTCTTAAAGAGCTTTAAAATGTAGTCTAATTCATCTTTAGATGTATACTGAAGCTGAATAGACCCTTTATCCCATGATCCTTTGATTTTAGGTTTTAGGCGAAAAGTATCCTCCAGGGCTTTTTCAAGTTGACTAAAATCAATTTTTTCTGAAGGAGTGTAAGGCTTTGCTTCTGCATTTGTTTGGGATTCAACATCACGCACTGAAAGGTTCCCTACTTTAATGTTTTCAAGGAAAGAAAGCTGTTCCTCTTCTGTTTCAAGACGAAGTATTGTTCTTGCATGTCCTGGCGTTAAGATGCCAGAAATTAATGCCGATTGTATTGATAGAGGAAGTTTAAGAAGTCTCAGGCTATTTGTTATTGCAGAACGACTTCGTTTAAATGTAGTGGCAATTTCTTGATGAGTTAGCTCAAATTCTTCACTAAGTCTTTTAAATGATTTGGCTTCTTCAATCGGGTTTAAGTCATCTCTTTGTATATTTTCTACAATTGCTACTTCCAATGACTCAACATCACTCAAATCTAGAATTGTTACTGGTATCTCATGT
>CAXFGY010000012.1:0-18608 GCA_964002605.1 uncultured Candidatus Marinamargulisbacteria bacterium | reverse complement strand
CACTCTACCTCCAGCAGGATTAATAAATTTTAAAACCATTATTTTAGCTTTAGGATTAACACCAATAACGCCTGACATTGTTCCTGCAACATGAGTCCCATGAGTATCACCATCTACAGAACTAAAGACAATGGGACTATTATCTGCAAAATTCCAACCATTAATATCATCAATGTAACCATTTTGATCATCATCAATACCATTGTCAGGAATTTCATCTGTATTAACCCAAATATTATCGCTTAAATCAGGATGGTCAATATCAATACCTTCATCAATCACTGCAATAATAATGTCATGGTTAGCAAGTGTATTCCATAATTGTGTCACTAACGTTGTTTCAAATCCCCATAACTCACTTAATTTATGATTGCTATTGGATGTAGTTTGAACAATATAATCCGGTTCACAATACTCAATATCAGAATCAGTACTAAATTCACTACAATTTCCATGAGTAACAATAAAATCAGATTCAGAAATATATTTAATAATAATTTGATTATCAATTTGACTTAATTGTAATTGATCAGTACGTTTGGAATCAGTTTGTGAACAACCTACTATTAATACGATCAAAAATACAGAAAATAATCCTTTATCCCATTTTAAAAAGTAAAATTGTATAGCATCTAAATTAGATGCTATGAATGAATATGCATTTTTAATCTTCATATTATTAAAATATTCCCTTATTCAAAAATATTTAAACGTTTATACCCTTAAAAGTTTAATTTCATTCAATACTGGGCATTAACTATAATATGACAAAAATTAATAGTAAAAATATAGTCCCATTATTACTATTTTTACTAATATTCACCTTTCATTTAATCATCAATTTAGGTTGTTCCCGTCATTCTTTTACGCATTATGATATCAGTAAGAACAAACAAAATAACGTTATTATTCCCAATTTTGATAAACATGTATTTTTAGCAATTAATTTAAATTCATCTGGACTCGAATCAGAAAATAGTGGTGTTCTATTATCAGAAGAAACAAATCATCATCATCATCATTTAAATATTTCTAAGTCGACTAATTTTATTACTGATATTTCCAGGATTAGTCATACAATTCCAAAGAACAGTCTACAATCGCTTAATCACGATTCCAATATCAATTTCTCTACAACTACTTCAAACATTACGTTTAATACCACTGAATTTAATTTTACAGTTCGAAAAATTGGACCTGAACAAATAATGAGTTTAGACATAATTAAAGGAATTAAAAAATACGGAACAGAATCGTCCAAATGTTTAATCTATGTCGATGAAAACTATAATGATCTCACGGTAAATTGGACTGCAATTGGAGAAGCGTTTGAAACAATCTATTCTCAACTCACTAATACATTTATACCTGATACATTATCACTCAGTTTAGATGTAGATGGTAATGATCAAATTATTTTACTTTATTATGATTTAGGCAAAAATAATGTAGGTGGCATGGTAACTATTTTTGATTTATTAGATGAATCGTCTATTAATGCCTATAATGAAATTAACCCTGAAAATAATCAACCAACTATAAAAAAAGATATTTTATATTTAAATGTAAACTTATTAAGTTCAAATCAAGAAACTAAAAATAAAACAACTATTGCCCATGAATTTCAACATCTAATAAGTAATCATATTAAAATTGCACAAAGCAATGGGGGAACATTTACACAATTTGAACTATGGATTGAAGAAGGATTAGCAGAAAGTGCTGCCCATATTTCTGACACTAACTATACCCGTTCAAAAAATATTAATATAATACATAACAGTTCAGATATAGCCAATGGTGAAGGATTTATTTATTGGAATCACAAAGTAGAAAACTATGCCCTAACATATTTATTCTTTCAGTATTTGCGTATCCATTCAGGTTTAGAAACAGATTTTTATGCTAATATTCAAAAACAAACCCTTCGAAACTATGAAGTATTAGAACGGTTATTCACAAATTCAAAAGAAGCAATAACCTTCGAAAATTTACTCTTAAGATTTCACATTGCTACCATTGTTAATAGTAATGATCCAAATAGCATTTATGGGTTTGGTAAGGAACATAGTGAGTTTAAATTTGAACGACTCCCAAATGTCACTATTACAAATTCTCAAGTATTTCCAGGAGGACGTCTTGTAAAATATTTAAATAATAAAGATGAATATGATTCATTAAACCTTAATCCCTCAGGGGATCATATCTATTACTATTATATTTCCGGTAATGAATAATACGTATAAGACTATCGGAAAGTAGAAAAATTCTATCGATTGCGATGTCCCAAAGGGATAAAATTTAAAATTTATCGCCTGAGTCAATGGTGCAAAGTGACATAAAGAAGGTGAAAATTGTGAAGATTAGGCATTTCGCGACCGAGCCTTATTTTAATTTCTTAGTTAACGTTTTAATTTAAATAAATGAAGTGAAACATAATGAATATTATCATAAATAGGAGTTTGACTTTTTTCATAGGCATAACTTAATTTAATTCCCTTCAATTGCAAATTAAATCCCACTGAATAACGACCTATTGTCTTAGCTAAATGCGGCCGTGTTCGATATCCTATTAATGCTTCTAAATAGGGAATATGTTTCATCTGAAACTGCGTCCCAACTCCATAAAGTAACACCTGACCATAGCGGTACTGAAATTGAAAATGAGTTTGAGTCAACATTTCTTTAAATTGATATTTTCGCGAAATATTTGTAATAACATTAAATGGGAATTTTTCTTTTACACCATTATTATAATTTAAATTTTGAAACCAAAGCGCATTTTGTAATACAACTGAAAAATGATAATAGGGCTTAATCCAAGCCATTGCAATATCCGTATTAAATCCTTTTGCTCCAAAATTAAATAAGGACATTTTTGTTATTTTTGCTGAAATTCCAGTTGACAATGAACTTGTTAATTGATGTTGAAACCCTGCATAATACGTCGCTAATGAATAACGGTAACGACCATCTTTCACAATTATTTTATTGGTTTTTTTTGTCATTGGAATATCATCAATAGATGTCCCCATATAACCAAACGCAATTGGCTTGTCTTTAATTGTCATAAAACCACTTAAATTATGAATAATAACATCTTCAAGTGTATTTGTTCTAAACCCATCAACAGACCATAATAATTCAGGATTTAATAATGCTGGATTAGTAAAAATTGAATTAGCAGTATACGACGTCCCATGTGTACCACCCACTGCAATTGACTCTGCCGACACCCCAACATCTGTGATATCTAATGCAGGAATTGCAAATAAAGGGGTAGCTAAAATAAAAATAATAATGAATACTTTAATTATTTTTTTCATCTTGGAATAACACCCACTTTAGTTTTAGCTAAAACCTTATTATCTTCCGAAATAGTTGCAATATAAATTCCAGCAGAAGGATAATGAAATTCTCTACTATCAATCGGCTGATAATAATAATTCTCACCTGAAATACGACTTAAAGCATCGAAAGAAGAATTATTATTAATATGAAAATAAATCTTTTTTTCTAAATGAAGTTGTCCAAAAATATCAAAAATATGTAATGTAAGTTCCCTAGAATTATTTTTCGTATAAAACCCAATATAAAATGAGTCTCCCTGTATTATTGGACTTGGATAAATATAAAAATCAGTAATTTTATTTTTTTCTGATTCTGTTATCGCAGTGTTTTTTTCAATGATTAAAATACCCTCAGAGTAAAGTTGACTCGTATTAGAAATATATCCTTCCGGAACTGTAATGGTTTTAAACTCACCTGAAATCATTTCTGCATCTAAAAGCGTATAGTTTAAAGGCAATGTTAAATTAGCAAGTATATTATCTGGATCTTGAACAATAATTTCTGAAGAATCATTTAATTGAATTGCTGTCGCTTTAATTGCAGCGTTAAGGGATATAATAATTTTTGCATCTTGTATATTTAAATCACCATCTATTTCAATATTAGTATTATTATTAGGAATAAGCGTGCCATTCGTTAATAGTAAATCCCCGGGAAACAAACTGCTATTAAGATGACCACTTTGAAGTTCAGTTAAAAGAGACGCTGTATTAAAAATAACATTGGTTTCTTTATTATAAAAATCATTTTCAATGACATTTACAATATCTAAATAATGATTGGTAATATTAATTTGAGTATTTTCAAATTCACTAATTTCAATCGTATTATCTACATTTGATAATCGCATTAAGTTACTACTGCCATTATTTTGTTGATATTGAATTTCTTGTAATTTTAAAAAGCGCTCAAGTAAATTATCAAGTGAAGGTAAATAATCTAACGTTAATTCTCCTTGCTTCACTAACTCTAATTGGTTTTTTAATAATTGCCACTCATTTTGAATTCGTATTGATTGAGGTAACTGTTTTAAAAATGCTTCATAATCTTTTACTGTCGCACTTAATGTTTGCACAGATAACTGTAAGTCATTATCATTACTTAATGACTGCGCTTTTATCGATAATGATATACTACCTTGATAATTAATTTCTTTGGTTGTGGTATAACTAGAATTTAAATTCAAAGCGTTAATATTAAAATTTTGATTATTAGTTTGAATCGTTTGTAATGAATTTAAAATTGGTTCAGATGTACGATTTTTAAATATAATTCCTTCTTCATTAATATTACTAATAATAGATTGCTTTTCATTTTTTAGTTTATTAACATAGTGTTCAGTCACAGTTCCATTCGCAGCAACATGTGTTTGAAATGTCTCTAATTCAGACCCATTTTGATCTTTTACAGTTGTTTTTTCAAAAACTTTATCATTAATAATCAGGGTTTGCGTATCACTAACAGTATTAATTTCACCAGTTGGTAAAAAATTGGTAACTTGTAGAGACCCATCTGATTTTGTTAGTTCAATCTTATTGTCAATAATATCACCCTGAGAATTTCGTTTAATTGTTGTTGTTTCAATCCCATTTTCTAATAACCTAGTTTGTTTTGTTATTTTTTCAATAGAAATTCCTAATGGATCACTAATATCTTCTTCTTGAATAGTTTGTCCATTATTACCAGTCGTAATTTTAATTTTAGTATTTCTTAATTCAAACCCAGACCCTGTTTTTTTAGTCTTTAAAGTAACCATATTCCCACTGGAATCTTCTTGTTGCTTTTCGATCACAATACTAATGGGTTTGCCTATTGCATTAATACTTTTTAATGTGGTGCTACCATCTGTATTTTCTTTTTTTTCAATACTGCCTAAAGCAATACTCCCATCTCCTGTTTTTTGGGTGATAATTTCTGTACCATCTGCTTGGATGGTGGCTTCGGTTTGTGTTGTTGGATTGCCTAATGAATCTTTTTCAATTGCTATTTCTTTTATACGGTTTCCATCTAAGTCGAGCTCGGTTATTTTTTCTATTTGTTTTAAAATTCTGCCATTTTCTCCATATTCAATTTGCTTTTCTGTTTTTTGGATACGGTTATCGTTTGTTTCTTCTTGGGTTATTATGAGGGTTGTGATTCCAATAGGTGATGATTCTATTTCTACCTTATTACCTGCTAAACTGGCATTGATTTCTGTTAAGCTTTTAACTCGAATTGTAAACGATTGTGTGACGGTTATGTTATTTGCTTGTGCGATTATTTTGATGTCATGGTTTCCAATATGGGTGTTTGATGGTGTTCCTGTTAATAAGATTTCTTCGTCTTGCTGATTGCTGTCAATTAATGATAGCCAATTGGGTAAATTTATTGCTGAAAATATTGGTATTTGGTTGTTGCTTAGGTTTTCTAAACTGATCGTGTAGTTATAAATACTATTTTCTGTTGCTATTAATGGCGCTGATGTTTTAAATATAGGGATTTGATTATTTGTATTGATATTGATTGTAATTAATTGCGTTGTTTTGAAATTTAGATCGTCTGTTATTGTCACTATAAAACTGTCGGTATTGTTATTGTTTCCATTATGGGTATAAGTCCATTCGCCACTGGATTCGTTAATTCCAAACGTGAGGGCATTGTTAGGGGGTGTTGTAATGCTATAATAACTCCCATCTGTTAATCCGTCAGCATCAGTTGCGCTAATAATATCTTGTATGGCTTCACCTGGTTGAATCGTTTTATTAAATTCGCCACTGATTATTGTGGCATCGTTTTCGGGCTCGACTGTCAATATCACTTCTTGTGAATCCGTAAGACCACCGGTATCAGTAACGGTGAAGGTAATGGTTTCTGAGCCATTCCAGTTTTCGTCAATGGCTGTAATGGACGCGATACGGGAGGTATCGTTGATGGAAACACTAAGATTGGTATTGCCACTATATTGCCAGTTGAGGGTATTGTTGAGGTTATCGACGTCACTTGTAAAGTCATTTAATGGAATGGGTGTAAAAGGCGTTCCTTCGGTTACGGTTTGATTTCCAATGGTAGTGATTATCGGCTTATCGTTGATGGGGTTGATTGTTAGGTTGACAGTACTAATATTGCTGTTTAAATTACCATCATTAGCTTGATAGGTGAATGAGTCTGAATGATTTTCAGAATCGTTGTGTGTGTATGTGACTTGTTGTGAAAATGTGTTGGTATCTGGATTGTAGTTAATGGGATCGATGAACGTAATTTCTCCTGTTTTGTGGTTAGGGGGTCTGATTATTGTGAATTGAAATTGGTTAATATCGGAGCTATCTAAGTCAGTTGCTATTAATGTTGTTGATATTGTATTGCCTTCATTTCCGGTTCCGGTTATATCAAATGTTTCCGGTTTGCGATTGGGTTCCATATAATCACTACTATCCATTATTGGATTGCCTTTAATTTCTAGTATTGTCCATCGTGATGATGTACTTGTTCCTAAGTCTTGGATGTTATTGATATTACTATTATTAAAATTCCAGTAATGATCTAAGTTGTCTGGTAAAATATCTCTTGCATCTTTTGCGTTCCCATCCGCATATAGTGATTCTATTTGTTCAGTATTCAACTTTACATTCCAAATTGCAACCTCATCCATTTTACCTCTAAAATGTGCTGCGGTATCGGAACATCCCCAACCATCTGGACAGGGGTCACCCCTTCTTCCTAAATGCATAGCAGATGAACCTGAATTTGTTACAGCTGTGTCTTGTGTCTCTACTAATGACCCATTTAAATAATATGAAATATTAGTTCCGTCATCCGCTAATACTAAATGATTCCATTGATTAGTTGGCCCAAAGCCAGCATTAAACGTATGACCCCGTTCTGCTGATGAACCGCCAGGATTAATTGCATCACCAGTACTAGTGCGCGCATATATTTTGCTTCCTGATGCAATTAATCCCCAACCATAATTGCCATCTCCGCCAGCAACAATCCCTGCCCAACTTGTTTGATTACTAGTATCTGTTTTAATCCAAACCGATATTGTATATTGAGATAGTTTATGAACATATGCATCTGATCTACCTACTTCTCGTAAATCAATATAGTCACCATCTCCATCTAGATTTAATGAATGGTTTGCTTCGTTAGCATATAGTGATGGGGTTCCAATTTGGATGCATACGATGATGAGTATTAGTGATGTTATATGCAATATAACTTTTTGGCAGTTATTTCGCTTTTTTTTAATATTAAGTCTAATTATAAATCCCCCACATTTGGTGTTTTATTCTTTTTGTTAGGTCACATTCTTTTTGTTAGGTCAAATTCTTTTTCTATTTATATTATTTCCCTTTTTATACTTAAATTAAACCTAGAAATAGGGTGGTGATGATTCGTTTTTTATTATGTGGCGCCACATCACCGCCTCAGGCGATAAATTGCAAATCTTATGCCTTTGGCGACATCGCATTCAATTGATTTCTTCTGTTTTGCGACAGTCCCAAGTAGGCGAAGTTAGCCCATCCAGACACGACCCATTCCGAGTAATGATTCGAGTTGTTGACGAGCCAGAATATCTTCAGAGACCCAGTATTTTTGATGCGCTTGGACGGTCACATCGCCATGTTTAAAGTAAACGGGCATATGGCCTTTGTGTGTCGTCGTAATCGCTTTAATTTCTTTTAAGAAGGAGCGTGATGAGAGTGATTCGATATCAATAAAGAGCGACTTTGTCAGCGAGGCACTGTCAATGAGAACCAATCGATTGGCAATGATCGAAATTTCGTCATTATTTATTCTTACACGACCTTCAACGGTGACAATATGGCTATCTTGAAAAATGTCGGCCATTTCTTCAAAGTGATCATTTTGGAACATTACTATAGCGAGTGAACCAGATAAATCTTCAAGTTGTCCGGAGAGCATTTCACGTTTTGTTTTGGTAATTAAGCGTCGACAGCTGGAGAGAAGTCCCATTACAGTAACGATTTTATTGGCATCATTTGGGGTAATAGAGGCAGATGATTTTTCCATATTTTCTAATTGATCACGAACATCATCAAGGGGGTGGCCTGAAATATAAGTACCAACCATTTCTTTTTCAAGGCGTAATTTCTCTTGGTTTGAAAAGGGGATGTAGTCTTCGGTGTCTAGGTCATTCATTGGGAGGCCATCGCCGACTGTACTTTGTGAAAACAGTGCGACTTGACCATTTTGTTGTTCGCGGACTGCAATTTGAGCACGGTCGAGTACGCGTTCGTAAATTGTAAGTAGTAGTGCCCGATCGCCACAGTGATCAAGGGCTCCGGCTTTAATTAAACTTTCAATCACGCGTTTATTGACTTGTTTTAGGTCAACTTGAGATAAGAACTGACCTAAACTAGTATAGTGTTCGTCAGACCGCTTTTCGACAATTTCAGCAATGGCACCTTCACCGACATTTTTAATGGCACCTAGTCCATAACGAATTTGAGTATCAGATTCAACAGAAAAAGTATGAAATGAGTGTAAAATAGAGGGCGGTAAAATTGTAAGTCCCATCGCCTTACACTCTTGTGTATAAAGGGTTGTTTTATCGGTATTGGTCAATACACTAGAAAGGAGGGCGGCCATATAGTCAACAGGGTAATTGGCCTTTAAATAGGCTGTTTGATATGAGACAAGTGCATAAGCGGCACTGTGTGATTTATTAAAGCCATATTCTGCAAATTTATAACATAATTCAAAAATGGTTTCAGCTTTTTTGACAGAAATTTCTTTTGCTTTCGCGCCTTCTAAAAACAAGGCCCTCATTTCATCCATTTCACGTTTCTTTTTTTTCCCCATCGCCCGCCGGAGCATATCGGCTTGTCCCAATGAAAAACCTCCAATGACACTGGCAATTTGCATGACTTGTTCTTGATAGAGGATCATTCCGTAAGTTGATTTAAGGATTGGTTCCAATTGAGGCAAGGTATATTTAACGGATGTTTTGCCTGATTTATTAGAGACAAAATCATTAACCATACCAGACCCTAATGGACCGGGTCGGTAGAGGGCCAGTAGCGCAATAATATCGTCAAATTGTTTAGGTGCTAAGTTTTTAATTAATTGGCGCATCCCGCGACTTTCAAGTTGAAATACACCCATCGTTTGACCATTACAGAGTAATTCATAGGTTTTTTCATCATTTAAAGGGAGCGAATTTAAGTCAATGGTCACCCCATGTCGTTTTGTAATCATTGAGACCGCATCCTGCATAACCGTTAAGTTACGAAGTCCTAAAATATCCATTTTGAGTAGACCAATTTTTTCAATGTCGCTCATGGCATATTGGGTTGCAATTTGCCCGTCATTGGTCACTAGAGGCACAACAGAAGTAAGGGGGTCTCGAGAAATAACCACACCAGCGGCATGGGTTGAGCTGTGTCGACATTGGCCTTCTAATAGAATACTAATATCGAGCAGTTTCTTGAGTTCAGGCTGTGTGGTGTATAACGTATTAAGTTCGGCAATATCTGTCAGTGATTCTTGAATACTCACGGATTGACCCGGCACAGCAGGAACTAGTTTAGCCACACGGTCTACTTCTGATAGGGGAATATTAAGTACACGACCCACATCTCGAATCGCTGCACGGGCTTGCATTGTTCCGAAGGTGATAATTTGAGAGACACAATCATCACCGTAGGTTTGGACAATATAGTCAATGACCTCATTTCGACGTCGGATACAAAAATCGATATCCACATCTGGCATCGAGACCCGTTCGGGGTTAAGAAAACGCTCAAAAAGCAGTTGGTATTCAAGCGGATCAACGCGTGTAATGTCTAGGGCATAAGAGACAATAGAGCCGGCAGCAGAGCCCCGACCTGGACCAACAGGGATTCCTTTTTTGTAACAGAAGTCTAAAAAGTCATAAATAATTAAAAAGTAGTTAGAATAGTGCATTTTAGTGATGATTTCGAGTTCAAATGCAACACGTTCTTTGATTTCGTCGGTTATTTCAGTATATTTATCCTTTATGCCTTGCCAGACACGTTGTTCTAAGTAGTCTTCACTATTTAAATTATCTGGGCATTCAAAGTGGGGTAAAAGCACTTGATCGGTATTAAGGTTAAGTTGGCATTGATCAGCAATGGTCTGGGTCATCGTAATTGCATCAGGAAAGTCAGAAAATAAATGTTGCATATCAGTGGGTGATTTAAAGTAGTGTTCTTGGCTTTCATAACGAAATGAGTTATCTTCGAGTCGTTGTCCCCGTTGAATACAAGCTAAGATATCTCTGAGAAAGGCATGCTCTTTTTGGGCGTAATAGACATCGTTGGTCACAACAAGCGGAATATTAAGTGTTTCTGACAGTTGACGACTACCTTCAATAACCATATCTTCAAAGGCGTAGCCAAGTCGGTCAATACCAAGGTAGAAATGATTGGGGTAAATATCATTAAGTTGGGAGGCAAATTGTTGTGCATCACGATCTTGCGTAGATTGTAAAGAGGTGGCGATAGGGCCGTTACGGCCAGGTGAAATCGCGATTAAACCCTCGTTATATTGGGCTAAGTGAGTCAGGTCCAAGCGGGGTTTGTAGTAGAACCCGTCTAAGTGAGAAAGCGTAACCAGTTTGATTAAATTTTGATAACCGTCATTATTACGACACAAGAGGATGAGTCGTTGTCGGGCACGATCTTTTTGGGTAATATCGGGACAAAGGAAGATTTCACAGCCAATGATGGGGTTTAATTTTTTGGCTTTTGCTTGCAGGTAAAATTCAATCGCTCCGTACATCACGCCATTATCTGTAAGGGCAATAGATTTCATTTTATTTTTTTCGGCAAGTTCAATTAATTTTGGCACTCGTAAAGGGGCTTCTAATAGGGAGTAGTCTGAATGGCAATGTAAGTGTACAAAAGACATAGTCTTTATTGTAGCGAGAAGTTGAGATAATCACTATGACTAATTGTGGGTGTTAAAATAAGTAACGTGAATCAATACTAATTTGAATCCGCTTTAAATTATTTTTTTATATAGCCTATAACGCACAAAACCCCCAGACGGGGGTTTTGTATTTTAGTTTTTTACTCTAATAAATCGTAATTATTTTTTTAAACCAGTTAACGAGAAGTTATGCCCTGTACAGGTAACCGTTAGTGATTCTTCGATAGCAGGAGCGGGAGGAATAGCATCAACCTTAGGAATACGTACAAAATTACATTGATTAGCAGTAGCATCAACAGCTAATGTTAGCTCATAGTTATTGCCTTCATTTTTTACTACAGATGCAACACTTATAGCAGTTGGGGTAGGGCAAGTACCTCCACTACTCGCCACGTCCGTTGATAAGTTTATTTCAGTTTCAGTCACGTTAAGACATACCGAACTATCTCCCGGATGTTTCCATTCACCCCGCAACCAAGTTGGCGTTGTTATGCTGATCGCATCACCCCCTGAACCCGTACCTGTATCTGTGGTTGACTCAGTTGAGTCGCCACAACCTGTGAAAAGCAAACTCACCTTTTTACAAGCTTTAAATGGATTAAATATAAACTCAAATTTAATACTTTATTTTTAAGTTCTGCAAAACTTTTCCATGACACTAACTTATCTACTGACTCACTCATTACCCTCTGGCTCTTCAGTTATCGGCGTTAATTTATCTGAAGGTGATAATGAAAAAAATCTGGAATTTCCGAAATAGAGGTTACACTTAAATCCCCATATAAATTTCCTGGAGACGAATCGTCACTGCTTGATTCAATAGGTGGAATTATACAGGTTTTGAGCTTTTGGACTATCTCTTTTATTTTGTTTATCAAACGTTCACACGAAATACTTTGCTCTCTACCTATTGCTGGATCCCATGTTCCCCTGTTCTCTAATGGATGTATGCTCATAAAATCGTTTCTCCTTCTCTTTAAATTAAAGAGATTAATTTAATTTTTAAGGAATCAATATGTTAATGATTATATAAAATAATAATTTAAAAACACCAAACATAATATCAACTTTTATGAAAAAAATAAGAAAATTTCCAAATAACGTTATCAACTTTGCTATATTTTATGTCCCCCTATTCATTAATAAGTCCTAAATTATGTATTTTTGGGTTGTGTATTTTATTTGCATTACGACCTTTTTCGCATGGTTTCATTTTTTTTAATGACCTCTTAAATAGCCAATTTAATCACAAAAACTAATTAAACTTGATTTTTTAATCAATTAGAATTATCATTTACTCAATAAAATTATTCGATTATTGAGTAAATTGCAAAAAATTGTTATATGCCAATAAAATGTGTAAGAGATATTATGATAATGAAAAAAAGATCTTTAAGTCATGCATGTTAGCGAAAGTTCTTTAATTCCATATAAATTAACTAATTTAGAAAATATACAAAAACAATGTATTATTAAACAAAGCACTAGCATCATTTTAGATGCCTTATCGTTAGAGCCTACTAAACACAAAACAATAGCCCCAGACGATGCAAGACGAGCAGCACGACAAGCAAGTCGAGAATCAGAACTAAGAATAGCAGCAGCTACTAAAATTCAAGCAGTAGTTAGAGGAAATCAAGTACGAAAAAAAGCAGCAGCAACAGCCAAAGCAAAAGCAGAAGAAGCAGCAGCAGAAAGACTATCAAGACAAACTACAGTTCCTCCAATTCAACCAGAACATGTTCCTTCTTCTATGTGGGATAGTTTAAAGCGGCCAAGAAAAGAAGCGGGATCAGATATAGCAAAATCTAGATTAGAAGATGTTGCACAAAGAGCAGTAAAAAGACTATCAGGACAAACTATAGGTCCTAAATATGATGCTATACAACAATCTCCAACAAATTCAGAATCAACACGTCCATCAACACCTTTAAGTAATACAGAACAAACTCAGGTTCCAACTAAAACTAATCGGTTTAATCATATGGTCAAAGTTTTTTGCGAACCTGAAATTTAGGATAAATTGAAAATATTGTCCAATACCTCCTCATATTTACAGATTTAAAATAATGCTGAAATTTATTTTTTCTAAGCGTATTTCTCAAAAAAATAATGTTAAGAGTAACTAAATTAATGTGACGCTAGCCTATTCTATATGATACGATAGCACGCACGATGTCAAAAAACACACTCTATGATCGCGTATGGGATAACCATAAAGTTGTCACATTACCAACGGGACAAGACCAATTATTTATTGGGCGTCACTTTATACATGAAGTGACCTCTCCACAAGCGTTTGCCACATTAAAGGAACGAAATACAAAAGTACGTTACCCCAATCGCACATTTGCAACGATTGACCATATTGTGCCGACAGATGAGTTTCAGCGGCCATTTCAAGATCAGCAAGCAGAAACGATGATCCAGACATTAGAAGTCAATGTAAAAGAACACGGGATTCAATTTTTTAATAAAGTAACGGGCAAGCAAGGAATTGTTCATGTAATTGGCCCTGAATTAGGCTTAACTCAACCCGGAATGACCATTGCCTGTGGTGACAGCCATACCAGTAGCCATGGTGCGATGGGGTCATTGGCTTTTGGGATTGGCACAACACAAGTGGGGCATGTGTTAGAAACGCAAACCCTTGCAATGAGCAGACTAAAAGTGAAGCGCATTAATTTTAATGGAGCGCTATCACAGGGTGTTTATCCAAAAGATGTGATATTAAAGATTATTCAACAGTTAGGCGTGAAGGGGGGGATTGGTTATGCGTATGAATATGGAGGAGATGTATTTGATACCATGAGTATGGAGGGTCGTTTAACGGTTTGTAATATGAGTATTGAAGGGGGGGCCAGAATTGGCTATGTGAATCCAGATCAAATCACGGTGGACTACTTAAGAGGGAGAGAATTTGTACCTAAAGGATCAGATTTTGACAAAAGGTCAATTGAATGGCAGGCACTGGCATCCGGACCGGATGCCGTTTATGACGATGAAGTGACCTTTAATGCAGGAGACTTATCACCAATGATCACATGGGGGATTACGCCGGCTCAGTCGGTAGGTGTATTGGAGACCGTCCCGAATTTAGCTGAATTACCGGACCATGATCGATCAGTTGCAGAAGAGGCATATGACTATATGAAATTAACCCCAGGTATGCCAATTACTGATGTCAATGTTGATGTGGTCTTTATCGGTTCATGTACGAATTCACGAATTGAAGATTTACAAGAAGCCGCTGCAATATTAGAGGGAAAGCAAGTGGCTAAAAGAGTTCGTGCATTAGTGGTCCCAGGATCACAGCAAGTGCAAAAAGAAGCAGAGGCTACCGGCTTAGATCAAATCTTTATAGCTGCGGGTGTGGAATGGCGTGCAGCAGGGTGTTCCATGTGCTTAGCAATGAATCCAGACAAATTAATCGGTGATGAAGTCTGCGCATCAACGAGTAATCGTAACTTTATTGGTCGGCAAGGGAGTCCAACAGGACGAACATTATTAATGAGTCCTGCGATGGCCGCTGCGGCAGCGATTAAAGGTAAAGTGACAGATGTAAGGGAGCTGTTATGAACAGTCAACAAGGTAATGTCACTCAATTTACGGGAAAAGCCGTTCCCATTTATGGAGATGATATTGATACCGATCGGATTGTCCCCGCGCGCTTTTTAAAAGAGGTGACGTTTGAGAAAATGGGCGAATATCTATTTCGAGATAGTCGTTTTGATGAATCTAATCAACCCAAAACGCACCCCTTAAATGAGATCCGATTTATTGATGCGTCCATTATGATTGTAAATCGTAATTTTGGGTGTGGGTCGAGCCGTGAACATGCGCCACAGTCGATTAAACGTGCCGGGTTTAAGGCATTAATTGGTGAAAGTTTTTCAGAGATTTTTAGATCCAATTGTACGGCGTTAGGGGTGCCAATTGTGACTGGTACAGCGGCACAAATTCGTGAATTTCAACAAATTGTTGAACGCGACCCAAAAATAATCTTTATTATTGATCTGGCAGCCCAACAAATTCTAATTGAGAATCGCACGATTCCGATTCAAATTGCCCCAACAGTCAGAGAATCGTTTTTGACCGGAATGTGGGATATTGTCGGGTTATTAAACCAAAATAAGAATCACGTAATGAAAGTAGAACGGGCATTGGATTATTAACCTCCTCAGATTTCTTTTAGTTTGATGTATGATTCCTTCTTCTAGAAGGTGCTTTATAGCTTTATCCAAAAATTTAGCAAATTTAACTTGATCACTTACTGTAAGCGCTTTTAATTGTTTTATTGGTGCATATTCAGGTTTAAATGGGACTAGCTCGCCGAGTTTATAATAACTACCTTGAGAAGTTACCATTTGCGTATCTGTTAAACCAAGTTTTGCAGAGCCGCCCCCAACACAAAAAAGTAGAACTAGTCCTAGTATCATCTGCATATTCAATTTCTCCTTAAACTAATGATTAATACAAACTAAACAGCGTTCATTAAATGCCTTTAAACATACTTATGGTATTTAACAATCAAAAAATCTCATAAAAATACATTGATATTTTATGTTATTTTATTGGCGTTTAATGAGATTAACTTATTCACCCTTATAAAGGAGTTGTGGCCTATTTTAAGTATCGTATAATGAGGTGTTTTTAGATATTAAATTGACGAAATTATGCTGCTTGGAGATAATATTAATCAATGACTGATTTGCCTAAAAAATTAAATCATCACGATATTGAAAAAAAATGGCAGTTATTTTGGCAAGAAAATGGGATTTATGATTGGGATAAAAATATTGATTCTGAAAATACCTTTTCAATTGATACACCGCCACCTACTGTGTCTGGTTCATTACATATTGGCCATGTATTTAGTTATACGCATACGGACTTGTTAGCACGGTATCAACGTATGAAGGGTAAAAATGTTTTTTATCCGATGGGTTGGGATGATAATGGGTTACCCACAGAGCGTCGTGTTCAGAATATGTATAGTATTAACTGCAACCCTCAGTTAGCATATGATCCGAATTGGCACGCAAAAGAACAGACATTAAAACGTAATGAATATGATGATGTGTCAAGGCAAAATTTTATTGAAGCCTGTGGGGAAGTCACTCAACGGGATGAAATGACCTTTGAAGCTTTGTGGCGGCAATTAGGTTTATCAATAGATTGGCAACAACAATATGCAACCATAGATGATCATTGTCGAGGTATGTCTCAGCGATCTTTTTTAGATTTGATGAATCAAGGTTATGTGTATCAAAGTGATGCACCCACATTATGGGACGTTGATTTTCAAACAGCTGTAGCTCAAGCAGAATTAGAAGATAGAGAAAAGCCAGGCGCATATCATGATATTAGGTTTAATATTGCTGATAGCACAGATTATTTTGTGATTTCAACAACACGACCGGAGCTTTTGGCGGCTTGTATTGCCGTCGTGGCCCACCCTGATGATAAACGGTATCAATCTTTATTTGGAAAGTATGCAGTTACGCCGTTATTTAAGGCAAAAGTGCCGATATTACCCGCAAAGCATGCGGATCCTGATAAAGGGACAGGTATTTTGATGATTTGTACGTTTGGTGATGTTAATGACGTAGAGTGGTGGATGACATCGGAGTTGCCGATAAAGCAATTAATTAAGCGAAATGGCCGCTTCCGAGATATTACAATGGGGGAGGCGCCATTTGAATCTGAAGATGTTACAACAGCGCAAACATTCTATCAGCCATTAGTAGGCTTGAGAGTTAATCAAGCAAGAACTCAAATAGTCACACAGTTACAAGCCGAAGGGGTATTGGTAACAGATCCTAAAAAAATGACTCATCCAGTTAAATATTATGAAAAAGGAGATACGCCAATTGAATTTATTCCGACTCGACAATGGTTTATTAAAATCTTAGAAAATAAAGATCAACTATTAGCACAAGGTGACAAAATACAGTGGCACCCACCCTATATGAAGTCACGTTATGATAATTGGGTAGAGGGCTTAAATCAGGATTGGTGTATTAGTCGGCAACGGTATTTTGGTGTTCCATTTCCAATTTGGTATCCGCTAAATAACCATTCAGAACCTCAATATGACAGCCCTATTGTTGCTAAAATTGACCAGTTGCCAGTTGATCCCTTATCACAAGTGCCAGACGGCTATACTGAGGACCAGCGTAACCAGCCGAATGGATTTACGGGAGACCCGGATGTCATGGATACTTGGGCAACATCATCGTTGACGCCCCAGATCATGAGTCATTGGGGAAGTAATGAGACGCGTCATCAGCAGTTATTTCCAATGGACATTCGTCCTCAATCACACGAAATTATTCGCACTTGGGCATTTTATACGATTGTTAAAGCCTGGTACCATCATCAAGACATTCCCTGGCGACATGTTACGATTAGTGGTTGGATTTTGGATCCCGATCGCAAGAAAATGAGTAAATCCAAGGGTAACGTTGTGACTCCGAGTCATTTATTAGATGATTATTCAGCGGATGCCATTCGTTACTGGGCGGCTAAAGCACGCTTAGGAGCGGATACTGCCTTTGATGAAGGCGTATTTGCAGTCGGCAAAAAATTAGCCACAAAACTATTTAATGCAAGTAAGTTTGTCATGATGCAATTAGCTGATTATGATCAATTAAACATGACAGAAATTACGCAATCAATTGATCTATCTTTTGTAGCCAGTTTAAATGAAGTTATAGAGACCGCAACGATCGCATTTGATCGCTTTGACTATGCCAGTGCACTGGATAAAATTGAAGCTCATTTTTGGCAATTTTGCGATCATTACATTGAATTAGTAAAAGGAAGAGCCTATAGAGAAGAAGATATTAATAAAAAAATGTCCGCATTAGCAACTTTAGATTGGTCATTAAAAACATATTTGCGATTATTAGCGCCTTTTATACCCTATATTACAGAAGAAGTTTGGTCATGGCGCTATGCTAAAGCAAGCTCAAATCAGTTAGGCAAACAAAGTATCCATCAAACAAAATGGCCCAGCATTGATGAATTTCAAAATATTATAGCTTCAAGTAAAGTTCAGTTTGAGCAAGCGATTGAAATTTTAACAGTAGTACGAACAACCAAATCACAAGCCAACATGTCAATGAAGCATCCAGTTGAAAGAATGATAATTCATAGTCCGGAACAAAACTGGTCATCTTATGAGACGATTAAGGATGATATTAGTCGTGCAGGTATGATTAATCAAATCACATTTTCACCAAGCGAAACTGTTACGATTGAAGTAAAATTAGGCGCTTAATTAAAACACGATTTACTCTGTCTCACTGAAAAAAAGAAATGCACTCAAAATAGACCCCATCTATCACGATGACAGC